>PNMN01000091.1 GCA_013823655.1 Comamonadaceae bacterium
TGCTGGTGCTGATGCTGGGCTGGCCACTGGCGGTGCTGGTGCTCGCGCTGGTGGCGCTGCTGGTCTGGGCGCTCGGGCAGGCCGGGCTGAACACGGTCCTGTCGCAATGGGTGTGGATCGGTCTGGTGCCAGCCACGCTGGCGCTGGGCATCGGCTCGATGCTGCGCCGCTGGCTACCGCCCAATCCTTTCATCTACACATTGGGCCGCGGCTTCCTGGGCACCGCTGTCGCGGTGTTTCTGTCAGGCGTCTTGATGGCCTTGCTGCACCGCCTGACCGGTGGCGCAGCGCTGGAACAGGTGCTGGTGGCCCGCTGGCTGATGGCCTGGGGCGACGCCTTCCTGACCGGCATGTTCTGCGCCGTCTTCGTGGCGTTCGCGCCGCAGTGGCTGGCCACCTGGTCCGATGCGCGCTACCTGCAGCCGCCCGAGAGCGGTCACTGAAGCGTGATCACCTCGCCGCGCAGCGAATGCGCAAACGTTTCGGTGATGCGCACGTCGATCATCTGACCGACCAGCCGGGCGCTGTTCGGTCCGGCGGCGAAGTTCACCACCCGGTTGCATTCGGTGCGGCCCATCAGCTCGGGCAGCTCGGCGGTCGATTTGCGCGACGGCCCCTCGACCAGGATGCGTTGCACCGTGTCTTGCCGACTGGCGCTGATGCGGGCCACGTTGGCCTCGATCACGGCCTGCAGGTGCTGCAGCCGTTTGAGTTTCACCGCGTGCGGCGTGTCGTCGGGCAGATTGGCCGCCGGTGTGCCGGGGCGCGGGCTGAAGATGAAGCTGAAGCTGATGTCGAAGCCGATGTCGTCGATCAGCTTCATCAGCTTGCCGAAGTCGTCTTCGGTCTCGCCGGGGAAGCCGACGATGAAGTCGCTGCTCATGGCCAGATCGGGCCGGATCGTGCGCAGCTTGCGCACCGTGCTCTTGTATTCCATGGCGGTGTAGCCGCGCTTCATGGCCATGAGGATGCGGTCCGACCCGTGCTGCACCGGCAGGTGCAGGTGGTTCACCAGTTTCGGAAGTTTGGCGTAGGCCTCGATCAGGCGCGGCGTGAACTCGTTGGGGTGGCTGGTGGTGTAGCGGATGCGCTCGATGCCCGGGATGTCGGCCACGTATTCGAGCAGCAGCGCGAAGTCGGCGATCTCGGCGGTGTCACCCATCTTGCCTCGGTAGGCATTGACGTTCTGGCCCAGCAGGTTGACCTCGCGCACGCCCTGGTCGGCCAGCCCGGCGATCTCCACCAGCACGTCTTCAAACGGCCGGCTCACCTCGTCGCCGCGCGTGTACGGCACCACGCAGTAGCTGCAGTACTTGGAGCAGCCTTCCATGATCGACACGAAAGCGCTGCAACCTTCCACGCGCGCGGGCGGCAGGTGGTCGAACTTCTCGATCTCGGGGAAGCTGATGTCGACCTGCTGGCGCGACTGCTGCTCGCGCCGCGCCAGCAGCTCGGGCAGGCGGTGCAGGGTCTGCGGGCCGAACACCACGTCCACATAGGGCGCGCGCTTGATGATCTCGGCGCCTTCCTGGCTCGCCACGCAGCCGCCCACGCCGATCAGCACGCCCTTTTTCTTCAGGTGCTGCACCCGGCCGAGGTCGGAGAACACCTTTTCCTGCGCCTTCTCGCGCACCGAACAGGTGTTGAACAGGATCAGGTCGGCCTCGTTCACGTCCTGCGTCGGCTCATAGCCTTCTGCGGCGTTCATCACATCCACCATCTTGTCCGAGTCGTACTCGTTCATCTGGCAGCCGAAGGTTTTGACAAAGACTTTTTTGGGCATTCTGTGATCACCCCCTGCGCCGCTGCGCGGCTTCCCCCTGGAAGGGGGACCGCACTGGCCGCCCGGCGAAGCCGGTTCCGCGCTGCGCCTGGATGGGGCTCGGGTTGGGAGGTTATTCGGCGGCGGTCGGGCGCTTTTCGGACGCCTCAACCGCGTTCAGGATCCAGACCTCGTGCACCAGGCCCATGCCGTCGCGCAGGTAGTTCACGGTCAGTTCCTGGCCCACCAGCGAAGCCGACAGCACCAGCGTGTTGTTGGTGTTGCGGATGCGCGAGCCGGGCGACAGCTGGGCGGTTTTGCCGTCGATCGTGACCCAGGGCGGCTGCTGCACGATCAGTTTGCCGCGCAAGGCTTTCGCGGGGAACTGGCGGATCAGGGTTTGCGCCTGAACGGTCGGCGAGAGGCTGAAAGCCAGCAGCGCCAGCGTCAGCAGGGCGGTGCGCCGGGGGGCACGGGGCACGGGTGGGGGGCAGCGGTTCATGGTATCGATCCAGAGGCTGTGGGTGAGCGGGGCGACGGCTCGCGCAGGGGCTGCGCAAGGCGCTGCATTCTCTCATGCCGAGCGACCGGGCGCGGTGGCCGTGCTGGCCTGCGCAGGCCGGGTCGGGTCGGGTCGGGCTGGCGCAGGACTTATTTCCAGCGCAGCGGAACGATGTGCACGCTGCCCCGCGTGCTGGAGAGCGTGATCTCGCCTTCCTGCAGCGTGGCCTGCAGCTGCATGCTGCGTTCGGCGAGTGCGGCCAGGGCCGGTGCCACTTCGGTCGGCAGGCGCCAGGCCTGCAGCTTGTCGAGCCGGGTGAGTTTGCTCTCGATGCCGCGCCACCACACGTCGGCCGCCGAACCGAAGGCGTAGACAAACACCGCGTCGGCCTTGCTGCAGGCCTTGGCCAGCGGCTTGTCTTCGGGCTGGCCGACCTCGATCCAGATCCGCTTGCGACCGGTGAAATCGGTCAGCGACACATCGGGGTCGTCCGGGTCGGACAGGCCGGCGCCGAAGGCCAGCGTGCCGTCGCCGTGGCAGGTGTCCTGCAGGGCGTGGGCGTGGATGGTCAGGGCCACCAGCCGCACCATCATGCGTTCGTCGGTCTCGCTCGGGTGGCGGGCCAGCGTGAGCGCGTGGTCGGCGTAATAGCCGTGGTCGATGTCTGCAATCTGCAGGTTCGCCTTGAAGATGGTGGATTTGATGGCCATGAATGCAAAAAGCGGGTGCCGTTGCCGGACCCGCTTTTGGTGTGTTTTGGTGGCGATAGGTGGACTTGAACCACCGACATCAGCATTATGAATGCTGCGCTCTAACCAACTGAGCTATATCGCCGAAGCCCAGAATTATAGCCAAATTCCGGGCCGCTTTTCAAGCGCTGCGCTGCGCTCGCAAGCGGGCCGTGGAGCGATCAACGGAACCCGGAGTCGTTCCTGTTGTGAATGATCCAGATCAGGTGCGCATTGGTGTCGAAGCCGCCTGAACCCGCAAAGATCAAACGCCCCATGCCCTTGTAGGCCAGTTCGTGGCGATAGCGGTCTGACCCAAAGTACCAGGGAATCCAGGCCTTGCCGGTCACGTAGGCGCCCTGATCGGTGGGTTGCCCCGCGATGCTCAGAACTTCGGCACGGCTCATGCCAATCTGCAACTGCGTGAACTTCGTGCCTGGGGCCGGCTTGCCCGTGATTTCACCTTCCCAATCGCCCTTGCCCTTGACCTTCTGGCCATAACCTGCCTCGACGCTCTTCGAGTCGAGGACTTCGCCGTTGGCATTCATCCAGGCCGGTCGGGCCTTGGCGGCGGGCGTGGGCGCGGGTGCCGCTGCCGGAGCGGGTGCCGCGCTTGACGACGATCCGTCACTTTTCTGGAATGGATTGTTGGCGCAGGCGCTGAGGGCTGTTGCAGCCGCCATCAGCGCAGCCACGCGCCACATCGAACTGGTGTGTTTCATGGTGTTCCTTCTCCCGTCTGGCAGGGTGATGCTGCGTCGGTTCGGCGCAGTGCTCGCATGATATCCGGGCGCTGATCAAAGTCAGGTTGCCGGTTCGCTCAGGCGTGCCTGAACACCGCTTTGCGCTTGTTCACGAAAGCGTCCATGCCTTCCTTCTGGTCAACGGTTGCGAACAGGGCGTGGAACATGCGGCGCTCGAACATCACGCCGTCGGCCAGGCCGCCCTCAAACGCGCGGTTCACGCACTCCTTGGCGGCCATCACGCTGGGCAGCGAGAACTCGCAGATCATGAGCGCGGCGCCCAGGGCCTCGTCCATCAGCTTGTCCAGCGGCACCACGCGGCTCACCAGGCCGGCGCGCTCGGCCTCGGTGGCGTCCATCATGCGGCCGGTCAGGGCCAGGTCCATCGCTTTGCTCTTGCCGACCGCGCGCGGCAGGCGCTGCGTGCCACCGGCGCCGGGGATGATGCCGAGCTTGATCTCGGGCTGGCCGAACTTGGCGTTGTCGGCGGCGATGATGAAGTCGCACATCATGGCCAGCTCGCAGCCGCCGCCCAGTGCAAAACCGCTGACGGCGGCGATCACCGGCTTGCGCACACTGCGGATGGTTTCCCAGTTGCGGGTGATGTAGTCGCCCTTGTAGACGTCGGCAAACGTGTACTTGGCCATGGCGCCGATGTCGGCACCGGCGGCGAAGGCTTTTTCGCTGCCGGTGACGATCATGCAGCCGATGCCCTCGTCGGCATCGAAGGCCTTGAGCGCGGCGCCCAGTTCGGTCATCAGCTGGTCGTTCAGCGCGTTGAGCTGCTTGGGGCGGTTCAGGGTCACGATGCCCACGCGGCCTTGCGTGGCCACGGTGATCAGTTCGGGGGTGGCGGCTTCGCTCATGGGGTTCCTCGGGTGGTGGGGTTGATTGACGTAAACGTCAACTATAGCGGTCGCTCGTGATCGCATCCACCCAAGGGAAAACATTAACCGACCGATGGGTTGGTTAATGTTAGATTGACCGGAAAGCCGATCAACAAAGCGCTGCAGTTCCGTGGCGCATGGAGACACCGACCCATGAACGCCCACGCCGCAGGCGGCACCGTGCTGTACGAAGCGCGCGGCGCCGTCGCCTTGCTCACGCTCAACCGCCCCGACGCGCTCAACAGCTTCACGCGCCAGATGCACCACGATCTGTGGGCCGCGCTGGACCGGGCCGAGGCCAGCCCGGGGATCCGGGCGCTGGTGATCACCGGCGCGGGCCGCGGTTTTTGCGCCGGGGCCGACCTGGCCGAGTTCGACTTTCAGCCCGGGCCCGACCTGGTGCGGCGTGCCGACCCTGGCCCGGTGATCGACCAGGCCTTCAACCCGACCGTGCGCCGCCTGCAGTCGCTGCGCATGCCGGTGATCGCGGCGGTGAACGGCGTGGCCGCAGGTGCGGGTGCTTCACTGGCCATGACCTGTGACATCGCCATCGCCGCACCGGGCGCCAGCTTCATCCAGGCTTTCAGCAAGATCGGCCTGATCCCCGACGCCGGTGGCAGCTGGTTCCTGGTCGAGCGGCTGGGCCTGGCGCGCGCCATGGCGCTGGCGATGACGGGCGACAAGCTGCCCGCCGCGCAGGCCAAAGAGTGGGGAATGATCTGGGACGTGCAGGACGACCCGTTGTCCGCCGCGTTGGCCATGGCCGAGAAGCTGGCCGTGATGCCGACCAAGGCCCTGGTGGCCACCCGCGCACTGCTGCGCGACGCGGGCACGCGCACGCTGAACGAGCAGCTGGATGTGGAGCGCGATACCCAGTCGGCGCTGGGCCGCACGCACGACTACATCGAAGGCGTGATGGCCTTCCGTGAAAAGCGCGCCGCGCAATTCAAAGGGGTGTGACGATGACGCCAGCAGAACGGGCGGCGCGCGTTGGCGAAGCGATGTTCGCCGCCGATACCGCCAGCAAACACACCATGGGCATGCAGCTGCTGGCGGTTGAACCCGGTCGCGCTGTCATGCGCATGGTGGTGCAGCCGCTGCACCTCAACGGTCACCAGATCTGCCACGGCGGCTTCATCTTCACGCTGGCCGATTCGACCTTTGCCTTTGCCTGCAACAGCCACAACAGGAACGCGGTGGCGGCCGGCTGCAGCATCGAATTCCTCAAGCCCGCGCACGCGGGCGACGTGCTGACCTGCGAAGGCCTGGAGCGCACGCTGCAGGGCCGCCACGGCATTTACGACATGCAGGTCAGCAACCAGAAGGGCGAAGTGGTGGCCATGTTCCGCGGCAAGAGCGCGCTGATCCCCGGCACCGTCTTTCCGGAGGAGGTCGCATGACCAGCTTCCCGCTTGAACCGATCGAAAAAGCCAGCATCGACGAATTGCGCGGTTTGCAGCTCAAGCGCCTGCAGGCCACGCTGCGCCATGCGTACGCGAACTCGCCGGTGTACCGCCGCAAGTTCGACCAAGTCGGCGTGCACCCGGACGACTGCCGCGCGCTGGCCGATCTGGCCAGGTTCCCGTTCACCACCAAGAAGGACCTGCGCGACAGCTACCCGTTCGGCATGTTTGCGGTGCCGCGCGCGCAGTGCGCGCGCATCCATGCCAGCAGCGGCACCACCGGCAAGCCGACGTGGTGGGCTACACGCTGAAAGACATCGACACCTGGGCCACCGTGGTGGCGCGCAGCATCCGCGCCAGCGGCGCGCGGCCGGGTGACATGGTGCACGTGAGCTACGGCTACGGGCTGTTCACCGGCGGTCTGGGCGCGCACTACGGCGCCGAAAAACTGGGCCTGACGGTGGTGCCCTTTGGCGGTGGCCAGACCGAGCGCCAGGTGCAGCTGATGCAGGATTTTCGTCCCGACATCATCATGGTCACGCCGAGCTACATGCTGGCCATCGCCGACGAATTTGAACGCCAGGGCATCGACCCGCGTGACAGCAGTCTGCGCATCGGCATCTTCGGCGCCGAGCCCTGGACCAACGACATGCGGCTGGCGATCGAGCAGCGCATGGGGATCGACGCGGTGGACATCTACGGCCTGTCGGAGGTGATGGGGCCGGGCGTGGCCAACGAGTGTGTCGAGACCAAGGACGGCCCGACGATCTGGGAAGACCACTTCTACCCCGAAATCATCCACCCCGAGACCGGCGAGCCGGTGGCCGACGGCGAGATGGGCGAGCTGGTGTTCACCAGCCTGACCAAGGAAGCGCTGCCCATCATCCGCTACCGCACGCGCGACCTGACGCGACTGCTGCCGGGCACGGCGCGCAGCATGCGCCGCATGGAAAAGATCACCGGCCGCAGCGACGACATGATGATCGTGCGCGGTGTCAACGTGTTCCCGACCCAGATCGAGGAACTGATCCTGAAACGCCCGGAGCTGAGCGCGCACTACCAGTGTGTGCTGACCCGGGAGAACCACATGGACTGCCTGACGGTGGCGGTGGAGACGCGCCCGGGCCTGGCACCCGAGAGCATCGAGGCACGCGCCGCCGCCGAGTTGTTGCGCCACGAGATCAAGGTCTATGTGGGCAGTTCTGTCGAGGTCCAGCTGAAGCCCGAGGGCGGCGTCGAGCGCAGCCAGGGCAAGGCGAAACGGGTGCTGGACCTGCGAAACCGCTGAGACCGATCAGGCCGCTGGCGCCAGCCAGCGCGCCAGCAAACCCGCGTCGCCCACCGCCAGGCGCACCGTCTGGGTCTCAACCGGCCAGTCCAGCGCACAGCGCAGCAGGCGTTTGTCGCGCGAGACGATGGCGGTGAGTTTCTGGCGCTGGCCACGCAGCTGCGCCACGTCGTCGAGCTTCAGCACGCGCCAGCTTTCGGTGGGCGCACCGCGCCGGGCGGGCGCGAACTCCACACCCAGCCATTCGTCACCGGCGGCCATGCCGGCCGCTTCGGCCGCGCCGCCGCGCAGCACGGTCTTGAGCGTGAGGCCACCGGACTCGCCCACGCGCAGACCCAGTTGCTGGGCCAGCGGTGCCTTGTCCTGATGCACTTTGGTGCCCTGTGGCGCCAGCAGGGCGAGCACCGGCAGGTCGGCGGTGCCGTGCACCCAGTCGCGCAACTCGCGGTCGAAGGCCCGGCCACCGAGGCGCTTGAGCGCTCGGGCAAGGTCGGCTTCCCTGATCGGTCCGCCACCGCTGCGGGCCCAGAGTTCGCGCATCACCTCGTCCAGGGTGCTGCGGCCTTCGGCGCGCAGCGTGAGGTCGAAACACAGCGCCACCAGCGCGCCCTTGGTGTAGTAGCTCACCGTGGCATTGGGCGTGTTTTCCTGCACGCGGTAGTGCTTGAGCCAGGCGTCGAAGCTGGCCTGTGCCACGCTCTGCACCCGCTGGCCGGGCGTTTGTTGCACCTGGTTGAAGGTCTTGGAGACCAGGTTCAGGTAGGTGGCGTCGTCGATCAGGCCCGCGCGCCTGAGGAGCAGATCGTCGTAGTAGCTGGTGAAGCCCTCGAAGAACCAGAGCAGTTCGGTGTGGTTTTCGCTGTCGTAGTCGTAGCGCCTGAATTCCGCCGGCCGCAGGCGCTTGACGTTCCAGGTGTGGAAGTACTCGTGGCTGATCAGGCCGAGCAAGGTGGTGTAGCCGTCGGTGGCTTTCAGGGCCGCGGGTTTTTCGTCCTTCTTCAACAGCTTGGGGAGGTCCGTTCGCTGGCAGATCAGTGCGGTGCTGTTGCGGTGCTCCAGGCCACCGTAGCCTTCGCCGCTGGCGTGCAGCATGAAGACGTAGCGCTGAAACGGCGCTGCGCTGTCCGGGTGCCAGAAGGCGATCTGGGCTTCGCAGATGCGGCGCGTGTCGTCGAGCAGGCGCTGGCCGTCGAACCAGCCGCCGGCGCCGCTGACCACGAAACGGTGGGGCACGCCGCAGGCCTCGAAGCTGCCGCTCCAGAAGCTGCCCAGCTCCACCGGGCAGTCGGCCAGTTCGTCGTAGTCCGCCGCCTGGTAGCGGCCCAGGCCGACCGCGTCCACGTCCACGGCGTCCAGACCGGTGGCCACCTGCCAGTCGGCGGGCATGCCATCGGCCACGATGGTCAGACCGTGCGGCTGCTGGTCCTGGCCGAGCACGCGCAGGCACAGGCTGGTGGCGTTGAAGAAGCCACGGGTGCTGTCCAGGAAGGCGGTGCGCACCGAGGCGTCGAAGGCATAGACCTGGTAGCGCAGTTCCAGCGACTGGCTGCTGTCGGCCTCCACCTGCCAGCTGTTCTTGTTCAACTGGCGCAGGGGCACCGGCTCGCCGCCCTGGGTGGCTTGCAGGTGCTGCAGGTGCTGCGCGAATTCACGCACCAGGTAGCTGCCCGGAATCCACACCGGCAGGGCGAGGCGCTGGCGCGCGGCGGGCTGGGCAATGGTGAGCGTGACGGCGAACAGGTGGGCGTGCGTGCTGAGCACCGCGACCCGGTAGTCCACCCCGGGCGCGGTGGGCTTGGCGCGGCGGCCCACCGTGGTGCGGGCGCTCACAGGGCCCCCGCGCCGATGAAGCAGCAGAGCGCAGCCACCACCGAGAGCCGAAAGCGCAGGGTGAGCCAGGTCTGCAAGCCGCCCAGGCCGGCCTGGCCCAGGCTGCGCACGAGTGCGGTGTCTTGCGGGTCGTGCCGTTCGGCGAAGGCGGTCATGGGTGCAGGGGGCGGGCGGGGGTCAGGGTTTGGCTTCGGTCAGGAGTTTCTCGATCCGCTCCGGGCCGATGGCGCCGGGCACGCGCGTGCCGTCGGCAAAGACCATGGCCGGTGTGCCGGTGATGCGGTTCTTGCGACCGAACTCCACGGTGCGGGCGATGGCGCTGGTGTCGCAACTGGCCGCTGGCGGGTTGATGTCGCGCACCATCCAGTCCAGGAACGCTTTGCCTTTGTCCCTGGCGCACCAGATGTTCTTGGACTTCTCGTTCGAGTCGGCGCCGAGGATGGGGTAGAGGAAGACGTGCACCGTCACGTTGTCCACCTTGAGCAGATCGCGCTCGAATTTTTTGCAATAACCGCAGTTGGGGTCTTCAAACACCGCCATCTTGCGTTTGCCGTTGCCGCGAACGATGGTGAAGCTGTCCTTGAACGGCAGGTCCTTGAAGTCGATGGCGGTGAGTTTTTCCACCCGCTGTTCGGTCAGGTCCTGCCGGGTCCGGGTGTCGAACAGCGAACCCTGGATCAGGAAGTTGCCCTGCTCGTCGGTGTAGAAGAGGTCGGTCTGATTGACCCGCACCTCGAACAGGCCGGGCATGGGCGTTTTGCTGATCTCTTCGATCTTGGGCAGGTTGGGCAGGCGTTCGGTCAGGTTTTTGCGGATGGTCGCTTCCTGCGCCAGTGCACCCAGGGACAGGCCGGCCAGCAGCGCCAGCAAGGTGGTTTTGAGGAGTTTCATGGACAGGTCTCGAAAGAAAAAATGTTGATCCAAAAAAAGAGCAGTTTCAGCCCGCCTGCCCCATGGCCTGGCGGGCCAGCCAGTGTTTCAGCGGGCCGAGACGGTCCACACCCGTCATGCCCCAGTTGCGCAGCGCCTGCACGCGGCTGTCGGTCTGGGCGAAGAGGCCAAACAGGCCGTCGGTCACCCAGCTCATGGCGTTCACATCGGCCTGCCGCGCGCGCTCGTAGCGCCGCAGCAGCTTCAGGTCGCCCAGCTCGCGCCAGTACTCGCGCTCGCGCAGCACGCGGGTCAGCTCGGCGGCGTCGGCCAGGCCCACATTGAGACCTTGCCCCGCCAGCGGGTGCATGGCGTGGGCCGCGTCGCCGACCAGCACCACGCCGCCCGAGGCGGTGCGCGCGATCCAGCGCTGCGCGCGCGACAGCTCCAGTGGCCAGGCCTGCGCCGGGCTCTCCAGGGTCATGTCGCCCAGCGCACCACCACACCCCGCCTGCACCGCCTGTGCCAGCGCCGCAGGTTCGGACACGGTCCAGGCATCGGCCTGCTGAGCAGGGACTGACCAGACCAGCGCCACAGAGTTCCCTTGCGCACCACCCAGCGGCAGCAGGGCCATGATGTTGCCGTTGTGGAACCACTGCCGGGCCACGCCGCCGTGCGGCGCGGCACAGCGCAGCCGCGCGGCCACCGCCTTGTGCGGGTAGGGCCGGGTGTCGAATTCGATGCCCAGTTCGCTGCGGGTGGTGCTGCGTTTGCCCTCGCAGACCACCGTGAGCGCCGTGTGCGCCGGGGCCTCGGTCCGGCATTCGATGCCGCCCTGGAAGTGCAGCGCGTGGGCCAGGCGCTGCTCCAGCGCGGGCACGTCGACGATCCAGCTCAGGGCCTCGGTGCCCTGGTCGGCGGCGCAGAAGTGCAGCGCACCGTCGCGGTCGCCGTGCACCGCCATGGCGGTGACAGGTGTGACGGAAGGCGTGGTTTCGCCGCTGTCGCCGGGTGTGGCGCCGCCCTCGGGCCAGGCACGCACCGAGCGCAGCAGCTCGCGCGCGGCGGCGTTGAGCGCGTAGGCGCGCACGTCGGGGCCGGTGGCGGCGGGGCGGGGCGGGTTCACCAGCGCCACCTTCAGGCGCTCGCGCGCCAGCAGCAGGGCCAGGGTCTGGCCGACCACCCCGGCACCCCGGATGACCACGTCGAAACGCCGGTGCGAACCGGAGCGGGGAGAGCTTTGGGACATGGGGGGATTTTAGGAGGTGGGCACAATGGGCTTACTGGGGTAGGAGTACCTTCGCCCTGCGGGCTGCGGTGCGAGCTGGCTTGGGAGCGGCCCGGCGCTGCGCTCACTGGAGTACCTTCGCCCTGCGGGCTGCGGTGCGAGCTGGCTTGGGAGCG
>PNMN01000092.1 GCA_013823655.1 Comamonadaceae bacterium
ATGCCCAACCACCCGCGCTCCAGCATCGTCATGATCTGCACCGGCACCGGCAGCGCCCCCATGCGCGCCATGACCGAATGGCGCCGCCGCCTGCGTGCTCAATCGGTAGCGAAGGCAGAACGATTCGCCGCCGGGCCGCCCCAAGGCGAATCAGCCCCCTCGGGGGGCAGCGACCCGCGCAGCGGCGCAGCGTGGGGGCACAACCGATTCACCGCCGGGCCGCCCCAAGGCGAATCAGCCCCCTCGGGGGGCAGCGACCCGCGCAGCGGCGCAGCGTGGGGGTCCGATTTTCAGGGCGGCAAGCTGATGCTGTTCTTCGGCGCCCGCACGCAGGAAGAGCTGCCGTACTTCGGCCCGCTGCAAAGCCTGCCCAAGGACTTCATCGACACCAACTTCACCTTCAGCCGCACACCCGGGAGCCCGAAGCGCTATGTGCAGGACGCGCTGCGCGAGCGCGCGGCCGACCTGGTGCCGCTGCTGCAAGACCCGAACGCCTGCTTCTACGTCTGCGGCCTGAAAGCCATGGAGGAGGGCGTGGTGCTGGCCCTGCGCGACATCGCCACCGCCGCCGGACTGGACTGGGACAGTGTGGGCGCCGCGCTCAAGCGCGAAGGGCGATTGCATCTCGAAACCTATTGAGTCCAGCAGGCCAACAAGTCATCACCGGCGTGCGGGCTAAGGGCAGACACGGACTGTGCGTGTCCGGCCCATCGCTTACAGTGCGATCTGCTCATGCAAACCACCACCCCAGCCCCCACCTTGCCCACCGGTCGCCCTGCCCTGGCGGTGGATGTGGTGATGCGCCGCGAGCCGGTCATCGGCCCCATGGCGCGCTGGCAAACCTGGCGCTGGGTGCTGGCCGACGTGCTGCCGGTCGGCGAACCCGTGGACGTGCCCGTTCACGCGCCGCCACCCGTGGCCGCCGCCCCGCAGGAAGTGCAGCCGCTGCCCGGCGCGCTGGCGGTCGATGGCGCGCGCTACTGGCTGTACCCCGGCCTGCGCGTGACCCTGTACCGCGACGACGCCGAAGGCCTGTACCTCAACCTCCACAGCCCGCAGCCCTGCTTCTGGGTCTTCTGGCGGGCCGACGAAGAGCGGCCGCTGGACGGCGAGCCCATGGCGGTGCCGCAAATCGCCACCCTGAGCTACCACGACGCCGGGCGCTGGCTCGACGCGCAGGAGAAGGTGGACCAGGTGCCGGCGCCGCCCGAGGTGGTGGACTGGCTGCGGACCTTTGTGGACGGGCACCACCAGCCCGAAGTCAAACGCCGCCAGCGGCCCGAGAGCTTCAAGCCCCTGGCCGACCGCTTCGGCCAGCCGGTGCGCATTTCCACAACCAAGTTCCAGCGTGGACCAGGTCCGCAAGGCGGTGGCCATGGTGGCTGAAGAGGGCGACAGTTTTTTCTCGCGCTGGTCGCGCCGCAAGGCGCAGCTGCGCAGCGGCGAGCCGGTGCCCGAACCGGTGCCCACGGCGCCTCCCGTGGTGGCCGCCGTTGCTGTGCCGGTGGAGCCCGAACCACTGGCGGTCGAACCCGCTGCGGCGCCACCACCGCCCACGCTGCAAGACACGCAGACCCTCACGCCCGCGTCCGACTTCAGCCGCTTCGTCGCGCGCGATGTGCCACCCGAGGTGCGCAACGCTGCGGTCAAAAAACTGTTCGCCGATCCGCACTTCAACGTGATGGACGGGCTGGACATCTACATCGACGATTACTCCAAACCCAGCCCGCTGTCGGCCGCCGACATGGCCCAGATGGTCAGCGCCCAGTTCCTGAAGCTGGTGGACGACCCCGAAGAGCAAAACAAGAAGAAGGCCGAGGCCGCTGCCCGCGCTGCCGCGTCACCCACCGCTGCGGCACCCAGTGCCGCAGCACCGACGGCCACCGAAGACACCCGCGCACCAGACGCGGCAGAACCCGAAGAGACAACCCACGATGACCACCCTGATCTGCAACTGCAACCAGACCATGCCCCTGGACGCCAAGGCCCTGGGCCAGGCGCTGGATGAAGACCTGACGCTGCACACCACGCTGTGCCGCCGCGACGCGCCCGCGTTCCAGCGCGCCACCCGCAGCGGCGACGATCTGGTGGTGGCCTGCACGCAGGAGAGCCGCCTGTTCAACGAACTCTCCAGCCAGACCGAAGGCGCGGTCGATCTGGACGTGCGCCCGATCCGCTTCGTCAACATCCGCGAAACCGGCGGCTGGGGCCGCGAGGCGAAACAGGCCATGGCCAAGATGGCGGCCCTGCTGGCGGCGGCCCGCCTGCCCGACGCCGAGCCCGTGGCCACCGTCAGCTACCAAAGTGAAGGCCGCCTGCTCATCATCGGCCCGCTGGAGCGCGCCGAAACCATGGCCGCGCTGGTGAACGACGCGCTGGACGTGACCCTGCTCGCCACCGGCGGCAGCGGCATGCAGGCGCGCCAGTACCCGGTGCTCGCCGGGCAACTGAAAAGCCTGCGCGGCTGGCTCGGTGCGTTCGAGGTGACGGTCAGCGCCAGCAACCCGATCGACCTCGACCTCTGCACCCGCTGCAACGCCTGCGTGGCCGCCTGCCCCGAAGGCGCCATCGGCCTCGACTACCAGGTGGACCTGTCGCGCTGCCAGTCGCACCGCGCCTGCGTCAAGGCTTGCGAGGCGGTCGGCGCCATCAACTTCCAGCGCGACGCACAGGAGCGCGAAGAAAAGTTCGACCTCGTGCTCGACCTGCGCGCCGCGCCGGGTTTCACCCAGCACGCGCTGCCGCAAGGCTATGTGCACCTGCCGCCCGCCGCCGACGCGCTGGCCCAGGTGCGCGCCGTGACCCAGCTGCGCGACCTGGTGGGCGAGTTCGAAAAGCCCAAGTTCTTCACCTACAAACAGAAGATCTGCGCGCACGGCCGCAACCAGAGCGTGGGCTGCAACGCCTGTGTCGACGTGTGTTCGGCCTCGGCCATCAGCAGCGACCTGAAAAGAAACCAGATCGTCGTCAACCCCAACCTCTGCGTGGGCTGCGGCACCTGCACCACCGTCTGCCCCACCGGTGCACTGAGCTACACCTACCCGCGCGCCAGCGAACAGGGCGTGAAGCTGCGCACCCTGCTGGCCACCTACGCCAAAGCCGGTGGCCAAGACGCCGCCCTGCTGCTGCACAGCCAGCAAGCCGGGGCGGCGCTGGTCAACGACCTGGGGCGTTTGGCCCAGCTCGACAAGACCGTGCGCGGCGTGCCCGCCCGCCTGATCCCGCTGCCGCTGTGGCACACCGCCTCCACCGGCATCGACCTCTGGCTCACCGCCTTCGCCTACGGCGCGCGCCAGGTCTGGGTGCTGATGAGCGGCGAAGAAGCGCCGCAGTACGTTGATGCCCTGCGCGAGCAGATGGCGGTGGCCGAATCGATCGTGCTGGCGCTGGGTTACAGCGGCCGCCACTTCAAGCTGATCGAAGTGCGCGACGCGCGCGACCTGCCCGCGCTCGACGCCGAGCTGGCTGAAGCGCCCGCGCAGGGCGTCAGCAAGGCCGCCAGCTTCGCGGTGCAGCCCGAGAAGCGCGCCACGCTCGACCTCGCGCTCGATCACCTGCTGCAAGACAGCGCCAACCGCACGACCCGCACCAAAGAAGCCGCCATCGCGCTGCCCGCCGCCTCGCCGTTTGGCAGCCTCGCCATCAACCGCGACGCCTGCACCCTGTGCCTGAGTTGCGTCAGCGCCTGCCCGGCCAGCGCGCTGCAGGACAACGCCGAACGCCCGCAACTGCGCTTCATCGAAAAGAACTGCGTGCAGTGCGGCCTGTGCGCCACCACCTGTCCTGAGAACGCCATCACCCTGCAGCCGCGCCTGCTGCTGAGCGACGAACGCCGCCAGCCGCGCGTGCTCAACGAAGCGTTGCCCTACCAGTGCATCCGCTGCAGCAAGCCCTTTGGCACGCTCAAGGGCATTGAAGTGATGCTGGCCAAACTCAGCGGCCACGCCATGTTCCAGGGCGAAGCGCTGGAGCGCCTGAAAATGTGCGGCGACTGCCGCGTGGTGGACATCTATTCCAACCCGGGCGAGACCCGTATCTCCGATTTGTGAACGATATGAACGACCAGATTCCCGTGTCCTCCGCCCTCGACGAAGAAACCGCCCGTGCCGAGGTCTATGGCTTGCTGGCCGCGCTGTACTACGCGCCGCCCAGCCCCGAGCTGCTGGCCCAGCTGCGCGTGGCCGTGACCGAAGCGCCGGCGGCGGGCGGCTTCCTGGAAGAGCCGTGGCGCCAGTTCGTCGGCACCGTGCGCGGACTGAGCGACGAAGAGGTCGTCAATGAATACGATGCCCTGTTCGGCGGCATCGGCAAGCCCGAGATCTACCTGTATGGTTCCTGGTACCTCAGCGGTTTTCTCAATGAAAAGCCGCTGGCCGCCCTGCGCGGCGACCTCGCCGCCCTCGGCCTGGTGCGCGACCAGACCATGAGCGAAACCGAAGACCACTTCGCCGGCGTCTGCGAAGTCATGCGCTACCTGATCGCGGGCGATGACGCAGCGGTCGCCAACCTCACCCAGCAGCAGAAGTTCTTCAGCGCCCACGTGCAGCCCTGGGCCGCGCAGATGTGCGAAGCCATCGCCGCCCACCCCAAGGCCCGCTTCTATGCCGCGTTGTCGGGGTTCACGGCGGCGTTCATCAGCGTGGAGACGCAGGGGTTTGACTTGATGGGGTGAGGGGCCGGACCAGTGGCCTGGTCACATCTGCCCCTCAATCCCCAATCGACCATCCTGGCTGAAACGAAAAAGCCCCGCAGTGCGGGGCTTTCCGGGGTGTTTCAGCACTTCTTTTGAAGCCAGGTCCTGAAACCGATCTGTGGCGGAGAGGGAGGGATTCGAACCCTCGGTACAGTTGAAACTGTACGCCGGATTTCGAATCCGGTGCATTCGACCACTCTGCCACCTCTCCGCGTCGAAGCCTTGCATTCTAGCAGGCGCGCTTGGTACTGCTTTTGAGGTATCGACGCCCGCAACCCGGGTGCGACAATGGTCACAAATCGTAGAGAGAATCCGGCATGCTCGTCGATACCCAGCCTGCGACCCACCAGCACCTGCCCGCATCGCCCGAAGTGCGGGAAGAGTGGGTGACGTCTCAGCTCATCGGCGTGCTGATGGGCAACGCGATGATCTCGCTGCTTGCCGCCGTTCTGACCTTGCCGGTGATGCTGTTCCTCATGGCTGGCGAGGTCAACACGGTGGCGCTGGTGCTGTGGGCGGCGTTGTTGCTGGCGGTCCTGCTGTACCGCTACCGCATGATTGGCATCTACCGCTTGCGTTACGACAGTGTGGGTGGGGGCCTGCGCATGACTTTCGTCGAACGCTACGGCTGGACCTGGTCGGCGGTCGGCATCCTCTGGGGTGCGTCCGTGCCCTTGACTTTTCAGCAGGCCAGCGTGCAGACCCAGTTTGTCTGTGGTCTGGTGGTGCTGGGCAATAGTCTGCTGCCGCTCACAGCCTTCAGTTCCTACCTGCCCGTTTTCCGCAAATACACCGACTCACTCGTGGGCACGGTGACGGCGGGTCTGATGCTGTCGCTGGTGTGGGTGGACGTGACGCCTTCTCGCCTCCAGGTGGTGGTCTCGCTCGTGCTGCTGCTCGCTGTTTTCTGGTGGCTGCTGCGCACGGCCGGCGAGCGCTTGAACCAGGTCTACCGGGCCAGCTTTGAATTGCAGTTTTCCAACCAGGAGCTGATCGATTCGCTCACCCAGCAGACCCGAGCCTCACTGCGCGCGGTGGCCACAAAAAACCGCTTCCTCGCGTCCGCCGCGCACGACCTGCGACAACCGGTGCATGCGCTGAGCCTCTACGCCGACTGGCTGGCGACCGAGCCGGAGATGGCGCGCGACATATCGCCGCGCATCCTGCAATCGACGCGCGCCATCAACGAGCTGTTTGACTCGCTGTTCGACCTCACGCGCATCGACGCGGGCAACTACAAGGTGCGGCTGCAGAACGTGGATGTGCGGCAGCTGTTTGCCGATCTGGCGACGCAGTTCGAGCCGGTGGCTGCGGCCAAATCGCTCCGCCTCAGAACCCGCGCACCGGCGCTGACGATCTGGGCCGATCCGGTGGTGCTGCGCCGCATCCTGGGCAATCTGCTGTCCAACGCGCTCAAGCACACCAGCAAGGGCGGCGTGCTGCTGGGCCTGCGCCAGCGCCAGGACATGCTGATGTTTGAGGTCTGGGACACCGGGGTGGGCATCGCGCGCGAGCACCAGCAGGCGATCTTTCAGGAATTTTTCCGCGTCTCGCAGCACCACGGCACGGAAGACAGCCTGGGCCTGGGGCTGACCATCGTGTCGCGCCTGGCCACGCTGATGGGTTACCAGCTGGCCCTGTCGTCCGAAGCCAACCGGGGCAGTGTGTTCCGGGTCATGCTGCCGGCCTTCACGCAGCGCGATGACCAGCACGAGGCCGGGCCCAGCGTGTTGCTGAACTCGGGAATGATGGGGTTGCAGGAATAGGCAGCCGGGGGGGCTGCTGGCGGCCTGCGGCTGTCAGAGGTCGAGCAGTCCGGCGGTGCGGGCCAGGTGGCTGGCCTGCGAGCGGCTCTTGACGTTCAGGCGGCGGAACAGGCGCCACAGGTGCACCTTGACGGTGTGCTCGCTGATCTGCAGCTGCTCGGCGATGTCGCGGTTGGACAGGCCCCGGTCGAGCATGACCAGCAACTGCTTCTGTCGTTTCGAGAGCTTTTCAGGAATGATGGGTGCGTTCTCGTCCTCGGGCTCTTCGGTCAGGAATTCCTTGAGCACCTTGGCGATCTGTGCCGCGCCGGCGGACTTTTCTACGTACGCATCGGCACCGGCTTCGCGCGCGAGGTCTTCGTAATCCGAAGCCGGGGAGGCCGACAGCACGATCAACGAGGTGTCGGGCAGCATTTGCCGGACTTCGCGCACGCCAGAGACGCCGTTGGTGTCGGGCAGTTTCAGATCGAGGCAGACCAGTTCGGGTT
Organism: Comamonadaceae bacterium; assembly: GCA_013823655.1. Classification (GTDB taxonomy): domain Bacteria; phylum Pseudomonadota; class Gammaproteobacteria; order Burkholderiales; family Burkholderiaceae_C; genus Hydrogenophaga. Next base: position 6,948 of record PNMN01000092.1, read on the forward strand.
CGCCGAATTCCGTGATGGCCTTGCTCACCGATGCCATGCGCTCCAGCTCCACCACCTGGGTCGATGCGCGCAAGCGGCGCAAAAGCATGACGACGGCCTCACGCATCAGCGGGTGATCGTCAATGACAAAAATACTCATGGCGGGTGTGCTGTAAAGAATTGTTTTCAGATAGGAGCATATCGGCAAAGCCCGGCTTTGGCGATAGACAACAGGTTCCCAATGTGGCCCTTGTTTTTAATATTGCAAGCCCTGCGGTGTGGCGGTTGAGGCTACAGGCCTCAGTTTATGCCGATCCCGTGGCTTCCTGGCTGGCGGCGAGCTGTTCCAGAGCGGCTTGCACACGCGCCGTGTCTGCGCGTGTGGTCAGTTGTTCGACCAGCGTGTCCAGGGCGGCCATGCCGTCGCGCCGCAAGCGCGCAATCGATTGGGCCGCATCGCGCGGGTTGGAGAAGCCCTGGCTTTGGAGCAGCAGTTCGCCCTGGGCGTCGAGCAGCTTGAAATAGAACTGGCCGTCACGCTCGCGGTATTGTTTGAAACTCGGCACGGCGGTTTTGGCGTTCTGGGCCACTGGGCCACCGCTGCGGCTGCTGTCCAGTGCACGCAGACCAACCGCGTGCCGCAGCCCTGCGGTGAAGGGTGTGGCCACGCAGCGGGCTTTCTCGGCGCCCGCTTTCAGGATTTTTTCGATCTGTGCCGGGTTCTGGATCAACTCGTCGTACACCGCGCGCATCGGCGCGATTTCGCGCTCCAGGTGCTCGAACAGCAACTGCTTGGCCTCGCCCCAGGCAATGCCTTCTGCGTAGGCTTTGGCCAGTGCGGCGGTCTCTTCGGTGCTGGCGAACGCCTGGTAGAGCTGGAACAGGGCCGAGCCTTCGGTGCTTTTGGGCTCGCCGGGTGCGCGCGAGTCGGTGAGGATGCCCATGATGAGCCGACGCAACTGGTCTTTCGGTGCAAAGAGCGCAATGGTGTTGTCGTAGCTCTTGCTCATCTTGCGACCGTCCAGCCCGGGCAGGGTGGCCACGTGCTCTTCGATCACCGCTTCCGGTAGGGTGAAGTGTTCGCCGTAGAGGTGGTTGAAGCTGGCCGCGATGTCGCGCGCCATCTCGATGTGCTGGATCTGGTCGCGGCCCACCGGCACCTGGTGGGCGTTGAACATGAGGATGTCGGCCGCCATGAGCACCGGGTACATGAACAGACCGGCGGTCACGCCGTGGTCGGGCTCGGTGCCGGTGGCGGTGTTCTTGTCGACCGAGGCCTTGTAGGCGTGGGCGCGGTTGAGCAGGCCCTTGCCGGTGACGCAGGTCAGCAGCCAGGTGAGCTCGGGGATTTCAGGGATGTCGGACTGGCGGTAGAAAGTGACCTTGTCGGGGTCCAGGCCGCAGGCCAGCCAGGTGGCGGCGATTTCCAGGGTGGAGCGTTGCACGCGGGCCGGATCGCCGACCTTGATGAGTGCGTGGTAGTCGGCCAGGAAATAAAAGCTCTGCACCCCAGAGCGCAGGCTCATGCGCACCGAGGGTCGCACCGAACCCACGTAGTTGCCCAGGTGCGGTGTGCCCGAGGTGGTGATGCCGGTGAGGACGCGTTGGATGCTCATGTGCGGGGGCGGAAAATCAGAACAGGAGGGCGCGCACGGGCGCCAGCAGCACCTCGATGGCGCTGCTGGTGAACAGCATCAGCGGGCGCAGCCAGAGGTTGCCGACGACGCCGGTGATGACCAGCGCCAAGACCACAAAGAAGCCCCAGGGCTCGACGCGTGAGACCTGATGGGCAAGGTGGTGCGGCAGCAGCCCGACCAGGATGCGGCCACCGTCCAGCGGTGGCAGGGGAAACAGGTTGAACGCGAACATGACCAGGTTCACCAGCACGCCGGCTTTGCACATCTCGGTGAAAAAGCGTTCCTCCACACCCAGGAACAGCATCAGGTACAGGGCCAGGGTCCAGCCGATGGCTTGGGCCAGGTTGGCGCCCGGGCCGGCCAGCGCGACCCAGACCATGTCGCGCCTGGGGTTGCGCAGCCGATCGAAGTTGACCGGCACCGGTTTGGCGTAGCCGAACAGGAAGGCGCCCGAGGTGGCGAAGTACAGCAGCAGCGGCATCGCGATCGTGCCCAGCGGGTCGATGTGCCTGATCGGGTTGAGCGTGATGCGGCCCAGCATGTGGGCGGTGTTGTCGCCGAAATACCGCGCCGCGTAGCCGTGCGCCGCTTCGTGCACCGTGATGGCGAACAGCACGGGCAACGCATAGAGGGCGACGGTTTGAACGATCTGGGCTAAATCCATGGCGTGGGGCGGGCAAAGGGCTATTGTCCCAGATGGCGCGCCGCTTTCGGGAACGCGGGGTGCACGACCCCGGGCCCTCACAGGCCGAGCGGCGCCAGCGCTCCCCGGCCGGCGCGCACCACCTCGGGCTCGCCGCCGTGGCCCATGGGCGTCAGGTCGATCACCGTGGTCGGTTCGAGTGCGCAGGCACCGGCGTCGATCACGCCGTCGATCTCGTGCTCGAAGCGTTGGCGGATGTCGCGCGCGTCGTTCAGTGGCGTGGTCTCGCCCGGCGGGATCAGCGTGGTGGCGAGCAAGGAGCCGTTGTGCAGGTCCAGCAGGGCCAGCAGGGTGTTGTGGTCGGGCACGCGCAGGCCGATGGTCTTGCGCGATGGGTGGCTCAGGCGGCGCGGCACTTCCTTGCTGGCTTCGAGGATGAAGGTGTAGGGCCCGGGCGTGGCGGCCTTGAGCAGGCGGTACTGGCGGTTGTCCACCCGGGCGTGGCTGGCGAGTTCGCTCAGGTCGCGGCACAGCAGGGTGAGGTGGTGCTTGTCGTCCACCTGGCGGATGCGGCGCAGTTTGTCGGCGGCGGCCTTGTCGTCGAGGTGACAGACCAGGGCGTAGCTGGAGTCGGTGGGCACGGCGAGCACGCCGCCTTTGTTCAGCAACTGCACGGCCTGGTTCAGCAAGCGCGGCTGCGGGTTGTCGGGGTGGACTTCGAAGTACTGGGACATGCCTGTATTGTGCGCGGCCAGCCATCGAACGGCTGAGCCTGGCCGCAGCCACACGGGGAACACGGCGCCCAGCGCCACACGAGCGCCCGCGCCGGGTGCGCCGTTATCCGTGAATGCGGTCAGCGAGCAGGGTCCACACCGGGGTCACGCTGCCGGGCAGGTCGGGCAGCTGGCCCAGATCGGTGTGGCTCTCGCCGGGGCTGTGGAAATCGCTGCCGCGCGAGGCCACCAGGCCGAACTCGCGGCAGAACTCGGCGTACTTCACGCAGTCGGCCTGGCCGTGTGCGCCGGTCACCACCTCCACGCCCTGACCGCCCAGGGCCTTGAACTCGGTGAAGAGCGCGTATTCCTCGTTGGCGGTGAAGTTGTAGCGGCCCGGGTGGGCGATCACCGCCACGCCGCCGGCGCCGGTGATCCAGCCCACCGCGTCGCGCAGCGTGGCCCAGCGGTGCGGCACGAAGCCGGGTTTGCCTTCGGTGATGTACTTGCGAAAGACCTCGCTGATTTCCTGGCACACGCCGATTTCCACCAGGTAGCGAGCGAAGTGCGAGCGCGAGATCAGTTCCGGGTTGCCGACGTACTTGAGCGCGCCCTCGTAGACGCCCGGGATGCCCACGCGCGCCAGGTCCTCGCCCATGTCGCGCGCGCGCTGCTCGCGCCCACCGCGCGTCTGGCGCAGGCCCTCGACCAGGGCCGGGTCGGTGTGGTCAAAACCCAGACCCAGGATGTGCACCGTGACACCGGCGAAGGTGACCGAAATCTCCGCACCGGTGAGGTAGGGCAGGCCCTCTGCCTGGGCTGCCGCGATGGCGCGGTCCTGGCCACCGATCTCGTCGTGGTCGGTCAAGGACCACAACTCCACCCCGTTGGCCTTGGCGCGCTGGGCCAGCACTTCCGGCGTGAGGGTTCCATCGGACACAACCGAATGGCAATGGAGGTCGGCGTTGAGCAGGTGGGTCACAACATCATTTTAGGTTTGACGGGCTGACAACGCTAACCATGTGCAGCGAAACCCGCGCCGACTGAAGTGACCCCCAACCAGAACACCGCGGATCGGGCTTTGCCCGGCCGCAGGTGTTGCCCCCTGGGGGCAGCGACCCGCGCAGCGGCGCAGCGTGGGGGCACAAAAGGCCGCAGCGCCGGGCCGCCCCAAGCAAGGCCCAGCCCCCCCGGGGGGCAGCGACCCGCGCAGCGGCGCAGCGTGGGGGCACAAAAGGTCGCAGCGCCGGGCCGCCCCAAGCAAGGCCCAGCCCCCTGGGGGGCAGCGACCCGCGCAGCGGTGGAGCGTGGGGGCACCGTTTCGCCGCCGGGCCGCCCCAAGGCGAAACAGCCCCCTCGGGGGGCAGCGACCCGCGCAGCGGCGGAGCGTGGGGGCACCGTTTCGCC
>PNMN01000093.1 GCA_013823655.1 Comamonadaceae bacterium
CGGCTGGGCCGGTTGCGCGGACATCAGCCGCAAACGTGTCGGCTCGACAGCGTTGCATGTTGAGAATGTGCGATGACGCAGCGATGTGGTGCGGGATAACCCTGGGTTCAAAACTTCACAAGGCTTCAACTTAGAAAGCGCAGTTGACTGCACGATATTTCCGCTGGATCCCGCTCGGCGCTGGTGGTGGAGCCGCCTGGGTGACGTGCCGGGTTGGTGGAGCACCTGGCCGACTTATGAACGGTCGTTCTGTACCAGGCCTGCACAGGCCGTCACTGTGTTGCTCAACTTTGCCTCACCCGTTGTGACGCCGTGTCAGAAAAGAGAGCAGGATTCTCAATTTGAGTCGATTTTCTGGCGTGGCACGGAAGTTGTGGTGATGAAAACAGCCCATCGGGCGATTCACCTTTTATCCATCATCCCAGAGGAAGAGACACATGATCTACGCAGCTCCCGGCGCCGCAGGCGCCAAGATCGCCTACAAGTCGCAGTACAACAACTTCATCAACGGCAAGTGGGTGGCGCCGGTCAAGGGCCAGTACTTCGACGTCATCACCCCGATCAGCGGCAAGGTCTACACGCAGGCCGCGCGCTCCACCGCCGAAGACATCGAGCTGGCGCTGGACGCCGCCCACGCAGCCGCCGACAAGTGGGGCAAGACCGATGCCGCCACGCGCAGCAACATCCTGCTGAAAATCGCCGACCGCATCGAGCAGAACCTGGAACTGCTGGCCTACGCCGAGACCATCGACAACGGCAAGCCGATCCGCGAGACGCTCAACGCCGACATCCCGCTGACCGTGGACCACTTCCGTTACTTCGCCGGTGCCCTGCGTGCGCAGGAAGGTGGCATCTCCGAGATCGACGAGAACACCATGGCATACCACATCCACGAGCCGCTGGGCGTGGTGGGCCAGATCATTCCCTGGAACTTCCCGATCCTGATGGCCGCCTGGAAGCTGGCCCCTGCGCTGGGCGCTGGCAACTGCGTGGTGCTCAAGCCCGCCGAGTCCACCCCCATCTCCATCCTGATCCTGGCCGAGCTGATCGCCGACCTGCTGCCCCCGGGCGTGCTGAACATCGTCAACGGTTACGGCCGTGAAGCCGGCATGCCGCTGGCCACCAGCAAGCGCATCGCCAAGATCGCCTTCACCGGTTCCACCACCACGGGTCGCGTGATCGCCCAGGCCGCCGCCAACAACCTGATTCCCGCCACGCTGGAACTGGGTGGCAAGTCGCCCAACATCTTCTTTGCTGACGTGATGGACAAGGACGATGGTTTCCTGGACAAGGCCATCGAAGGTCTGGTGCTGTTCGCCTTCAACCAGGGCGAGGTCTGCACCTGCCCGAGCCGTGCGCTGATCCAGGAAAGCATCTACGACAAGTTCATGGAGCGCGTGCTCAAGCGTGTGGCCGCCATCAAGCAGGGCGACCCGCTGGACACCGACAGCATGATGGGTGCGCAGGCGTCCAAGGAGCAGCTGACCAAGATACTGTCGTACCTGGACCTGGGCAAGCAGGAAGGCGCCGAGGTGCTGTGTGGCGGTTCGCAGGCACAGCTGAGCGGTGACCTGGGCGGCGGCTACTACGTGCAGCCGACCCTGTTCAAGGGCCACAACAAGATGCGCATCTTCCAGGAAGAGATCTTTGGCCCGGTGCTGGCCGTGACCACCTTCAAGGACGAAGCCGAAGCCCTGGCGATTGCCAACGACACGCTGTACGGCCTGGGCGCTGGCGTGTGGAGCCGCAACGGCAACGTGGCCTACCGCATGGGCCGCGCCATCAAGGCCGGCCGCGTGTGGACCAACTGCTACCACGCCTACCCGGCCCACGCCGCCTTCGGTGGCTACAAGGAATCGGGCATCGGCCGCGAAACCCACAAGATGATGCTGGACCATTACCAGCAGACCAAGAACCTGCTGGTCAGCTACAGCGAGAACAAGCTGGGATTCTTCTGACCACCCCCGCGCCGCACCTGCGGTGCGTCACCCCCTTGGGGGCAACGCGGTGCGGCCTGGCAAAGCCAGGCCCAAAGCGTTCTGGGTTAAGACGTTTCGCGCCGGAACGGTCATCGCCGTTTCGGCGTCTTCTTTTGGATCAAGGAGACAGACATGATTGAAAAAGTCATTGCCACGCCAGCCGCAGTCGAGCTGATCGAGTTCCTCAAGACCCGGCACGGCCCCGGGCTGATGTTCCACCAGAGCGGAGGGTGCTGCGACAACAGCGCAGCCAATTGCTACTTGCAGGGCGAGATCACCATGGGCCCGGGCGACGTGTTGCTGGGCGTCATCGGCGGCTGCGATTTCTACATGAGCAAGACGCAGTACGCCACCTGGCGCCACACCCAGCTGATCATCGACGTCATCGACGGCCACGGCGGTACCTTCTCGCTCGAAGGCGCCACTGGCAAGGCTTTCCACACCCGCTCGCGGGTGTTTACCGATGCGGAAATGGCACAAATTGAGGCAGCTGACACTGCGCGCCACAGCGCCTGAGCGCCGCTTGTGGCATCGGGTGTTCCAGGGGTGAACACCCAGACAGTCTGTGGCCATGGCACGGAACTTGTAGCGCAGAGGTGGACTGAACAACAGTCGGCGTGAACGACTGGCGCCACCGGAGACAAGACATGACCGCATTCCCCCGCTTTCCCTTGCGGCGCCTTGATGCCGCCTTGCTGCTGGGCTTGGCCGGTACCGCCCATGCCCAGGCCAGCGATGCGCCCGAGCTCAAGGAAGTGGTGGTCACTGCCAACCGCCAGGAGCAGCAGAGCTTTGACGCGCCTGCGTCCATCCAGGCGGTGGGCCAGGAGGTGATCGAAGCCGCCGGGCCGCGCGTGAACCTGTCGGAGTCGCTCAACCGGGTGCCGGGCATCACGGTGCTCAACCGGCAGAACTACGCGCAAGATTTGCAGCTGTCCATCCGCGGTTCGGGCTCGCGCTCGCCGTTCGGCATTCGCGGCTCGCGGCTGATCGTGGACGGCATTCCCGCGACCATGCCCGACGGCCAGGGGCAGGCCTCCACCATCAGCCTGCCTTCGGCGCAGCGCATCGAGGTGTTGCGCGGCCCGCTGGCCCAGCTGTACGGCAACTCGGCCGGCGGCGTGGTGCAGGTGTTCACCGCCGACGGCCCCGCGCGGCCCGAAATTCGCCTGAGTCTGGACGCTGGCAGCGATGGCTTGCGCCGCTACGGCGTGCAGGCGGCGGGGCAGAGCGGCCAGCTCAACTATGTGATCGACCACAGCGACTTCCAGACCGACGGCTGGCGCGTCAACAGCGCGGCCAAGCGCCAGCACACCAACGCCAAACTGCGCTGGGACGCCAGCGAGCAGACCCGCATGACCGTGATTGCCAACGTGTTCGACCAGCCGGTCTCGGGCGATCCACTGGGGCTGACGCGTGCGCTGTTCGAAGCCGATCCGCGCCAGGCGGTGGCCAATTCCACGCTGTACAAGGCGGGCAAAGACGTGTCGCAAAGCCAGTTGGGCCTGACGCTGGACCACCAGCTGGACAACACCCGCGAACTCTCGGCCCGCGTGTACGTCGGCCAGCGCGACCTGGACAACCGCTTGTCCATCCCGCTGGCGGTGCAAAACGCGCCCACTGCCGCCGGTGGCGTGGTGCAACTCGACCGCAGCTACAGCGGCGTGGGCGTGCGTTACAGCCAGCGCCTGCCGATGGGCGAGGGCCGGGTGCGCTGGAGCGTGGGCCTGGACCACGAACGCCTGAGCGAACGGCGCCAAGGCTTCATCAACAACTTCGGCGCGGTGGGCGCGCTCAAGCGCGACGAGGACAACAGTGTCAACAGCACGGGGATCTACACCCAGGCCGACTGGGCCATCAACGAAGACTGGAGCGCGGTGGCCGGCCTGCGTGCCAACCAGGTGAAGTTCCGCGTCAAGGACGACTTCATCCGCGCCGACAACCCGGACGACAGCGGCAGTGCGTCGTTCAGCGCCACCAACCCGGTGCTGGGCATCACGCGCCACCTGAATGCCGACACAAACGTGTACGCCAACATCGGCCGTGGTTTTGAAACCCCCACCTTCACCGAGATTGCCTACGCGCCGGTGGGCAGCGGGCCCAACCTGAACCTGCGCTCGGCCCGCAGCAACCACGCTGAAATCGGGGTCAAGACGAAGCTGGCCGAGGGGCAGCGACTGGACGCGGCGTTGTTCACCATCGGCACGCGCGACGAGATCGTGGTGGCCTCCAGCAGCGGCGGTCGCACGCTGTACGCCAACGCTGGCAAGACGAGCCGGTCCGGCATTGAAGTGGCTCATAGCGCGCAATGGACGCCCGAATGGCACACCCATCTGGCGCTGTCCACGCTGAACGCGAAATTCACCCAGGCATTTGCCAGCGCCAGCGGTGCCACCGTGGCGGCTGGCAACCGCATTCCCGGCACGGTGGAGCGCTCGCTGTTCGCCGAGCTGGCCTGGAAGCCGCGCGCCGTGCCCGGCATGACCGCCGCGCTGGAGCTGGTGCACCAGGGCAGCATGGAGGTGGACGACCTCAACCGAGACCGCACCGATGCGGTCACGCTGTTCAATCTGCGGGTGGGCTTTGAGCAGAAGCTGGGCGCCTGGCGCCTGCGCCAGCAGCTGCGGGTGGACAACGTGGGTGACAAAGCCTACATCGGTTCGGTCATCGCCAACGACACCAATCGCCGTTTCTTCGAGCCCGCGCCCGGGCGGCAGTGGGGCCTGGGTCTGACGGCCAGCTACGCTTTCTGAAGCGAGCGCAGGACTTCCGTCTGGAAGTCCGGGCCCTCGGCGGCAGCCATGAAGGCATCGATGCCGCCGTCGAAGCGCACCGTGCCCTGGTGCAGCAGCAGCAGACGGTCGGCGGTTTTCACTTCTTCGATCAGGTGGGTGGCCCAGAGCACGGCCAGCCCCTGCTCGCGGCACAGGCCGCGCACCGTGTCGAGCAGCTGTTGGCGCGAAGACGGGTCCAGCCCCACGGTGGCCTCGTCCATCAGCAGCACTTGCGGCGCGTGCAGCAGCGCGCGCACCAGCTCCACCTTGCGCCGAGTCCCGTCCGAGAGCTTGCGCGCTGCTGTTCCGGCTTCGTCCTGCAGGCCGATGGCGCCGAGCTGCCGAGCGATGCGCTCACGCGCCAGGGCGCGCGGCAGGCCGTGCAGGTCGGTGTGGAACAGCAGGTTGGCCATGACCGTGAGGTCCAGGTCCAGCGCGTTTTGTTGAAACACCACGCCCAGGCCCGACAGCGCGCGCGCCGGGCGCGTGCGCATGTCGTGGCCCAGCACGGTGATCGTGCCCTGGTCGGGGGTGAACAGGCCGGTGAGCAGTTGCAGCAGCGTGGATTTGCCCGCGCCGTTGGGGCCCAGCAGGGCCAGCATCTCGCCGGCGCGCAGCGCCACGCTCACGCCCTGGAGCGCGGGTTTGCCGTTGTAGGCCTTGTGAAGGTCGCTGGCCCGCAGCACGCAAGGGGAATCGGTGGCGTCGGATGGGGTGGCGGTCATGGGGCGGGTTTGGCCAGCAGGTTCATGCGCGTGAGCAGCCTGCGTTCGCGCTCGACCGTGTCGAGCACGGCCTGCCGGTAGTCGCGCGTGTTCAGGTACTCCAGCGCCTGATCGTACTTGGCCAGCGCGCCGGTGTGGCGCTCGCTCAGCATGGCCTTGTGGAAGGCGTCGTGCAGTTTCTGGATGACGGCCGGTGGTGTGCCGGCCGGCGCGGCCAGGCCCCAGGGCGAGGTGTACACCGCCTGCGGGTAGCCCAGTTCGTGCATCGTGGGGACGTCGGGCCAGCGCGGGTTTCGGTTGGCGTTGAAGGTCGCCAGCAGCCGCATCTGCCCCCGGTCCACCCAGGGTGTGAAGCCGGTCGAGTTCACGCCCGCCATGATCTGCCCGCTGGCCACCGCCAGCATCTGGTCGGCCGTGCCTTTGTAGGGCACGTGCACGTAGCGCACGCCGTGCTGCAGCAGGATCTCTTCCATCGCCAGGTGGGCCGTGGTGCCGATGCCGGTGGAGCCGAGGATCAGTTCGCCGGGGTGCCGGATGGCCCATTCGATCAGCTCGGTCGCGCTCCTGAAAGGGCTGGCCGTCGGCACCAGCAGGCCAAAGCTCACGCCCGAGACCTGCACGATGGGCGCGAGGTCGTTCACCGGGTTCCAGGGCACGTGGTTCATGAGCGCGTGGCGGTACACGGTGATCGGCACCTGGCCGATGGTGTGGCCGTCGGGCTCGGCGGCCTTGAGCGCGGGCGCCACCAGCGTGCCGGCCGCTCCGGGGCGGTTGATCACCACCACCGGCTGGCCCAGCAGCGCAGCGGCTTCTTCGGCCAGGATGCGGATCGTCTGGTCGGTCTGGCCGCCGGCGGGCCAGGGCACGATCAGCTGGACGGGACGGCTGGGCCAAGCCGACGGGTTTTGCGCCTGTGCCCTTGAGAACGGCAGTCCGCCCGCCAGAGCCAACGCGCCGGCGCGGACGAGCCAGCGTCGGCGCGACAGGCTGCCGGCCGGGTGCCGACCCTCGGCAAGGGTTTCCCCTGTGTCATTCTTGAACACGGTGTTCGGTCGGGTGTGTCTCATCGGTGCGCCTGGGTGTCTCCGGGGCCGCTGGTGGGCGGTGAATGGGCTGCTTTCAGCGGCAGTGAGCCCGCACGATGCCAGACTTGTGCCAGCATGGACCGCTGGCACCGTTTTTGCAGAACGAACGGGGCATGACCCGCATGTCCGACGCCCGGTCAGGCCGTTCAAACACCGATTTCAGGAGACATTCCCGTGGCAATCCGTTCTGCTGCTTCCCTTCGCCCCCTGTTGGCCGCCCTCTGCGCCGCCGGTGCCGCCGTGGCCGTGCCGGCCTGGGCCCAGAGCAAGGTCTATGTGTCGAGCGAGAAGGACAACAAGATCTACGTGTTCAACGCCGCGGGCGAGCGCCAGGGCGCCATCGACGTCTGCAAGCGCCCGCGCGACATGTCGTTCAACGCCAACGGCTCGCAGATTTACGTGATCTGTGGCGACAGCAACGCCATGGGCGTGGTCGACCTGGCCGGTGGCAAGCTCGCCGGCACCGTGCCGCTGGGTGAGAGCCCCGAGATGTTCGACCTGAGTCCCGATGGCAAGACGGCCTTCGTGTCGATCGAAGACGACAGCGTGCTGGGCGCCTACGACATCGCCAGCAAGAAGCCGTTGTTCGAGGTCAAGACCGGCGGCGAACCCGAGGGCGTGCTGGTCACGCCCGATGGCAAGACGGCGTACGTCACTTCCGAAGTGGCCAACGTGGTCCACGTGATCGATCTGGCCACCAAGAAGGTCGCGAAGAACATCAAGGTTGGCAAGCGTCCGCGCCGTTTCGTGATGTCGCCGGACGGCGCCGAGCTGTGGGTGACCAACGAGCTGGACGCCACCGTGAGCGTGGTGGACACCAAGACCCACACCGAAAAGCAGAAGATCAAGTTCGAGGTCAAAGGCATGCGGTCGACCGACATCACGCCGGTGGGCATGGCCATCAGTCCGGACGGCAAGAGCATGTGGGTGGGCCTGGGCAAAGCCAACCACGTGGCCGAGGTGGACGTGGCCACCAAGGCCGTGAAGAACCAGGTGCTGGTGGGCAAGCGGGCCTGGGGCCTGGGCTTCACCCCCGACGGCAAGACGCTGTACGTGGCCAACGGCCTGTCGGACGACATGACGCTGGTGGACACCGCGTCGGCCAAGGCACTGAAAACCGTTCCTGCGGGTCGCGTGCCACACACCATCCTTGTGGCACGATGAATCACCCCCATCGCTTGCCCACTGCGTTGGGCCGCTCCGCCCCTCAAGGGGCAATGCCTGCGGCCCGGCAAAGCCGGTTCCGCGGCATTCTGGGCTGGGGCGTCCTGCGCGCCTGCGGGTTGGCGTTGCTGGGCCTGGCGGCGTTTTCTGCTCTTCCTACCTACGCCGCCACCAAGGTCACCATCGCGGTGGTGTCGCTGGAGGGCGATCCGCGCCACGCGGCGCGGCGCATGGAGCGGGCCTTCCCCGGACATCCGACCGGGCGGGCCATCGACGGGGTGAACCTGGCGGCGGAGGATTCGGCGTTTGAGCTGGATGCGGCGGGTATTGCGCTGGATGTCAGGGACGTGGTGCTGCCGAATGCGGCCGGTCTGTCCAAGGCGCTGGCCGAACTGAAGGCGGCCAAGGTGCAGCATGTGGTGGCGGACCTGCCGGCGCCGGAGCTGCGGGCGCTGGTCCAGGCCGCGCCCGCTGCGCTGGGTGGGGCCATTGTCTACAACGCGTCGGCAGACGACGACGCGCTGCGCGGTGCCCAGTGCGCGGCCCACTTGCTGCACACCACCCCGAGCCGTGCCATGCTGAGCGACGCGCTGGCCCAGTACCTGGCGGCGCGCAACTGGCGCAAGGCCTTGGTGTTGCGCGGCCCCTCGCCGGGCGACACGCTGCAGTTCGACGCATTCAACCGCTCGGCCAAACGCTTCGGCATCAAGGCCACCTCCACCAAGCCCTTCAAGCTCACCGGCGATCCGCGCGAGCGGGACCTGGGCAATGTGCGCCTGCTCACCAGCAGCGACCGCGAGCACGAGGTGGTGGCGGTGCTGGATGCCGACGGTGAGTTCGCCCGCACCGTGCCCTACGCCACCCAGCTGCCGCGCCCGGTGGTGGGTGCCGCCGGCCTGGTGGCCACGCCCTGGCACCGGCTGTGGGAACGCAACGGAGGTCCGCAACTCAGTCGCCGTTTTGCCAAGCTGGCCGACCGGCCCATGCAGGGCCACGACTGGGCCGCCTGGCTGGCCGGGCGCGCGGTCGCGGCGGTGCTGGTCGAAAGCCCCCGGGCCACGGTGGCGCAGCAGCTCAAGGCCCTGCGCGGCGGGCCGGTGGGCGTGGACGGCTTCAAGGGTCCGCGCCTGTCGTTTCGCGCCTGGGACGGGCAGCTGCGCCAGCCGATCTTTCTCAGCCACATGGACGGCGTGATCGGTGTGGCCCCGCTCGAAGGGGTGTTGCATCCCAAGGAAGTCATGGACACACTGGGGGTGGATGAAGCGGAAACCGCATGCAAGCAACGGCCCTGAACCACCCCCACACCCCCGCTCTCGTGCCCCACCTGCTGCGCGCCCTGCGCGCGGTGGTGGGCCGGGAGATCGGGCGCTTTTTGCGCCAGCCCTCGCGCCTGGGCTCGGCCCTGCTGCGGCCCCTGCTGTGGTTCGTGGTGTTCTCGGCCGGGTTCCACAACGTGTTCGGCGTGGCGATTGCACCGCCCTACGAGACCTACGTGGAATACAAGGAATACATGGTGCCCGGCCTGCTGGGCATGGTGGCGCTGTTCAACGGCATGCAGAGTTCGCTCTCGATGGTCTACGACCGCGAGATGGGCGTGATGCGACTGCTGCTCACGGCGCCGCTGCCGCGCGGCTGGCTGCTGGCCTTCAAGCTGCTGGCGGGCACCGCCCTGTCGGTGCTGCAGATGGTGGTGTTTCTGCTGATCGCCTGGGCCTTCGGGGTGGAGGTGCCGCTGGTCCACCTGCCAGCCGCCTTGCTGGCCATGGTGTGCGGCGCGGTGATGCTGGCGTCGGTGGGCCTGGTGCTGTCGGTGTACGTGAAGCAGCTGGAGAACTTTGCCGGCACCATGAACTTCGTGATCTTCCCGATGTTCTTCATCAGCCCCGCGCTGTACCCGCTGTGGAAGCTGGAAGAGTCGGGCGCCTGGTGGCTGCTGAAGCTGGCGCAGGCCAACCCGTTCACGCACGCGGTGGAGGCCATCCGCTTTGCCATGTACGGCCAGTTCAATGCCACGGCCTGGGCCGTGGTGCTGGGCTGCACCCTGGTGTTTTTCGGCCTGGCACTTCGGGGCTACGACCCGCAAAGCGGCTGGATTCGCAAGCGATGAAGCCCCCCTGCGCCGCTTCGCGTCTTCCCCCCAGGGGTATATGCGCTAACGTAATAATCATGAAAAATTCGCCTCGCATTGGTAGGGACGAAGGCGCGGAGGTTCACGCAATCGCGCTGCGATGTCCTGCCAACGCTGCATGCATGCGCGCAGCGAGAGGGTGGGATTGCAGGCGCGACTCAGGAGCATGTGCATGAGGGCGAATTCACGCCAGCGCGAGCGGCGCTGGAGCGCCGGGGTCGGCTGCTGTGACGTAGCCCCAGGGGGAAAATCGCTCAGCCGTGAGGATGAGCTTTTCGATCAGACAGGCCACCAGCAGTTTTCCTTGCAGCCAGGCCTTGGCACCCTCTTTGTCGGTCTTCTTGAGGTGGCCGAGCTGCAGCAGCGACTTCAACCGCTTGAAGGCCAGCTCGATCTGCCATCGTCGGCGGTAGAGCTCCATGATCTGCGCGGCGCTGGGTTCTGTCAGGGTGGTCACGACGATCACGTAACCTGCCGCCTCCAGGGTCTTTGGCTGCACGCTGCGCCCCTTCTTCCTGGCCTCCTGCTCGATGGCCTGCTGGGCCGCCAGCGTCTGCGCCAGCGTCTTTTTGTAGGCGCATACGCGCAGCGCGATGGCGCCGACCTCGTCTTGCACGTGCGCGGGCCACTCGGCGGCCTGTCCGACGGCCAGCGTTCGCAGCCTGGGGAGCATGTCCAGCGGCTGGCCGCAGTGGTCATGCAGGGGAAGATGGCTCAGACTGGCGCGCAACACGACATCGGCCTGGCATTGCACGGCGTAGCGCAGACTGGGCCGCTTGGCAAAGCCGCGGTCGGCCATGATCACGTCGCCGGCCCGGATGTCAAAGTGCGTCAGGCTCTCGCCCACATCGGCCTGTGTGACGTGCACCTCATCGCAGCTGAGCGTGTGCAGGTTCAGCGCGTAGTGCAAGCGCCAGGTCGAGCCGGTGGCGCCGGGCTCGCACACCGAGCTGCCGTCGATCAAGCGCACACGCCGCGCGGGCAACGGCGCAAGCGCGGCCAGCGGCAAGGCCATGTCTGCGGCCATCTGGCGCGCCATCCACTCGAACCAGGCCGCGCAGCCGCGCAACCGCTTGAGCAGCGCCACGTCCGACACCGCAGCCAGGCCGCCCGCACGGGCTCGCACCGCCGTCTCGCGCAGCGAGCACCCATCGGCCAGATGAATCAGCAGCACCCGCAGCAACGCGCCAACGCTGTCAAAGCCGCGCAGCCGCCGCACGGCCCCCAGCTCTACGGCCTTGGCCTCCCACTGCGCGGGCAGCATCTGCATCACAAGGTCCCAGTCCTGCCCGATGCTGGCGATCTCGCCCGCGACCACCGGCTCAGGCTCGTGTGCATCGATATCTTCGACGCCGTCCGCTTCAATTGGCTCGTCCATGACCGCCCCTTTCTTGTGGCGGTTGGAAGTATA
>PNMN01000094.1 GCA_013823655.1 Comamonadaceae bacterium
GGCCCCAGCAGACCCTGGAAAGTCTGTTGCAGCAGCGCGGTGTTCATGACCCGACCACCCGCGTAGTAGCGTTTGGCGAGCTGGCCCAGCGCGTAGGTGGTGGCAAAAGAAAACGCCATGCCGGTGGCGGCTCGACCAATCCCCCCGACCATGCGCCCGGCCGCCTTGCCCAGCAGGCCGCCGATCAGCTTGCGACCGAACTGCTCGATGTATTGCGAGGACAGGCCGACCCCGGCTGCGGCAATGAATTCGCGGATGTGACCCTGGTCCAGTTCCACGCCGTGCGCCTTGCCGATGTTGTAGACCATGCGGATCTGCAACGGAATGATGGCCATCGACGCCCAGGACTGCGGCAACAGCTCCAGCGCGCCGTTGAGCAGCGCTGCGTTGAGGATGAGTTTGTCCATCTCGGCGTCACCGGGCGCGTTGACCACCCGCTCGGGCGCGGGCGTGGTCGGCGACAGGGCTGGCCCGGCCTGCAGCGCCAGTGCGCTGGCCACAGGGGCGGCGGTCGAGGCTTCGACCAGCGCGGCCTCTTCCAGCTCGAAATCGGCGGTGTCGGCGGTGCCCAAACCGAGCTGGCCCTTGAGGTCGGCCAGGAACCTGGCCTCGGCGGGGGACCGGCGACCGTCGGCTTCGCACACACACACCGCCATTTCGTAGGCCAGGTGCTTCTGGCCGAGGTCGGTCAGGTGCTGCACCACCGTCTGCAAAGAGACCCGCTTGAGCAGAACCCCCTGATACAGCTGGGCCAGGCCTGCGCCACCGACCTCGTGACCCAGGGATTCGGCCATGCGCTGGATCGCTTCGCGCTCGCTATCGGCCTTGGCGCCATCGGCAAAAGCGGCCAGCAGGGCGATGGAGAGAATGGCTTGTTGCTCGGAGGTGTTCATGTGCAATGGGGTGGGTGAAAAAGACAGCATAGCGGCAAACCGCCTCGGGCATAGACCGCCCTGGCAGGGCAGAGTTCCGCAGCCGAAGGACCCCAAGACCACGCGCGCCGCCGTGCAACGCACAGGCCCGATAATCGGGGCCATGCGCTTCCTCATCGACTTCTTCCCCATCCTGCTTTTCGTCGCCGCTTACAAGCTGCACGGCATCTATGCCGCCACCGCCGTGCTGATGGCCGCCACGCTGGTGCAAACCGGCATCATCTACGCCATTGACCGCCGCCTGCAGACCCTGCAGAAGGTCACGCTGGTGCTGGTGATCGTGTTCGGCGTGCTGACCCTGGTGCTGCAGGACGAGCGCTTCATCAAATGGAAACCCACTGTGCTGTATGCGAGCATGGCCATCGTGCTGGCTGCGGCACTGTGGATCTGGAAAAAGAATTTTCTGCAAATTTTGCTGGCCAGCCAGCTCAGCCTGCCCGACGCGGTGTGGGCACGGCTCACAGCGATCTGGGTCGGCTACTTCCTGTTCATGGCGGGCATCAACGCCTACGTGGCGGCCTACTACACCACCGAAGCCTGGGTCAACTTCAAGCTCTGGGGCTATATTTTTCCGGTGATCTTCCTCGTGGGTCAGGGCCTGTACATCGCCAAGTACCTGAAAGAGCCGGGCGACAGCAGCAGCGTTGAAAAACCATGACCGCGCCCGACACCGCACCCTGCAGCGCCGCCGAATTGGAGGCCACCCTGCGCAAAACACTGGCACCGACCTGGCTGGAAGTGCTGGACGAAAGCGCGGCGCACGCGGGCCACGCCGGGGCGAACGGGCTGGGCCACGGCACCCATTTCCGGGTCCGCATCGGTGGCCCGGCATTCAACGGTCTGAGCCGGGTGACGCAGCACCGCCTTGTGTATGATGCGCTGCAAAAATTCATTGCTGCGGGGCTTCACGCACTGGCCATCGAGATCCGGGCCTGAGGCCGCACCAACCACTGGAAACATTCTGTCACCGGTTGACCGAACCCCCACCCCGCGCGGCGGCTCCAACCGATTTTCATCCCCGAGGAACCCCATGAAATTCTCCCTGCAAGCCCTGGCCGCAGCCGCCCTGATCGCCAGCGCACCCTGGGCATCGGCCCAGAACGTGGCCATCGTCAACGGCAAGGCCGTGCCCACCGCCCGCGTGGAAGCGCTGGCCCAGCAGATGGCCGCTTCGGGCCGCCCGGTCGACGAAGCCACCCGCGCGCAACTCAAGGAAGAAGTGATCCTGCGCGAAATCTTCATGCAGGAGGCGCAAAAGCGCGGCATCGCCGCCACCGAGGAATACCGGACCCAGATGGAACTGGCCCGCCAGACCATCCTGATCCGTGCCCTGTTTGCCGACCACCAGAAGAAGAACCCGGTGACCGACGCCGAAATCAAGGCCGAATACGACAAGTTCGCCGCCGCCAACGCCGGCAAAGAGTTCCGCGCCCGCCACATCCTGGTGGAAAAGGAAGACGAGGCCAAAGCCATCATCGCGGCCATCAAAGGTGGCGCCAAGTTTGAAGACCAGGCCAAGCAGAAGTCCAAGGACCCGGGCTCCGGCGCCAACGGTGGCGACCTGGACTGGGCCAACGCCGCCAGCTACGTGACCGAATTCTCCGAAGCCATGGTCAAGCTCGACAAGGGCCAGATGACCGAGACGCCGGTGAAGAGCCAGTTCGGCTGGCACATCATCCGCGTGGACGATGTGCGCCAGGCCCAGCTGCCCGCTTTTGACGACGTCAAGCCGCAGATTGCCCAGCAGATGCAGCAGCAGAAAATGGCCGAATTCCAGAAGAGCCTGCGCGACAAAGCCAAGGTGCAATGAGCCTGAGCACCTGATCACGACACCGCGCCCGCTGTCGAGCCGCCTGCTCGCAGCCGAAAGCCCCGGCACCGTGCCGAAAGGTGAAGGCGCTACAGGCCTGAAAGCAGCGCCTTCGGGCCTTTGAAGAAGCGGTGAACGGGGTTTCGTTCAGCCAAAGTTCTGCGCGGCAAAGTCCCAGTTCACCAGCTTGTCGAGGAAGGTCTCGACGAACTTGGGGCGCAGGTTGCGGTAGTCGATGTAGTAGGCGTGCTCCCACACGTCCACGGTCAGCAGGGCCTTGTCGCCGGTGGTCAGCGGGGTGCCGGCAGCGCCCATGTTGACGATGTCCAGCGAACCGTCGGCCTTCTTGACCAGCCAGGTCCAGCCGGAACCGAAGTTGCCCACAGCGGACTTGACGAAGGCCTCCTTGAAGGCCGCGTAGCTGCCCCATTTGGCGTTGATGGCCACGGCCAGCGCGCCACTGGGTTCACCGCCGCCGCTGGGCTTCATGCAGTTCCAGAAAAAGGTGTGGTTCCAGATCTGCGCCGCGTTGTTGTAAACACCACCGCTGGACTTCTTGACGATGGATTCGAGGTCCATGCTCTCGAACTCGGTGCCCTTTTGCAGGTTGTTCAGGTTCACGACATAGGCGTTGTGGTGCTTGCCGTGGTGGAACTCCAGCGTTTCCTTGGAGTAGTGGGGCGCCAGGGCGTCGATGGCGTACGGCAGTGCGGGCAGGGTGTGTTCCATGGGGTCCTCAAACGTGGGCGTTGTGAAAGAAGCCGGGTGGACGCGAAATCGTCGACCCGCCGACCCGCGCATTGTAGGCACGGGCAGTGCATGCGTGCCGGGCAGGGTTTTGTGCGCAGCGCGTCAACGGTTGACGGTCAGACCGAGTTCGCCATCGGCCAGCGTGGCCCGCAGCGCCTGCCCCGGCACCGCCTGGCTGGCGCGGCTGATGGCCAGGCCCTGGGCGTCGGTCAGGAACGCGTAGCCGCGCTCCAGCACCAGGCGCGGATCCAGCAGACCCAGCGCCGCTTCGTTGCGCTGCAGGCGCTGTGCCCGCTGCTCCAGCGTGCGCCGCACAGCCACCGGCAAGGCCGACTGCAGCACAAGCAGGCGGTGGCGCTCGCGCTGGGCGGCCAATTGCAGACTGCCTTGCAAGCGGTGCTGCAGGCCGGTGAGCGTTTGTCGGCTGGCATGCAGACGCGCAGAAGGCCGACCCAGGCGCTGGGCCAGGCGGTCCAGCCGCTGGGCGCGCTGATCGATGCCGGTCCAGGCCCCTTCCCTCAGGCGTTCCTGCAGGTAGGCCAGCTCTCCCAGGCGCTGCTCCCGAGCCGGTGCGCAGAGTTCGGCCGCTGCGGTGGGTGTGGGTGCGCGCAGATCGGCCACAAAGTCGGCCAGGGTGAAATCGGTCTCGTGCCCGACGCCGCAAACCACCGGCATCGGCGCGCGCGCCACCGTGCGCACCAGGGTCTCGTCGTTGAACGACCACAGGTCCTCCAGCGAGCCACCCCCGCGAACCAGCAACAGCACATCGCACTCGCCGGTCGCGGCATGGCGTCCGTAGGCCGCCTGGAGCGCGCTGCAGAGTTCAGCCGGTGCCTGCGCGCCTTGCACCGCCGAGGGGTAGATCACCACCGGCACATGGGGCACGCGCCGGCGCAGCGCGGTCACCACATCGCGCAAGGCCGCCGCGCCCAGCGAGGTCACCACCCCGATGCTGCGGGGCTGTGATGGCAGTGGCCGCTTGCGAGCAGGATCAAAAAGACCCTCCGCCTCCAGCTCGCCCTTGAGGCGCAGGAACTGCTCAAACAGCGCCCCCTGCCCGGCCGGCTTGAGACTGTCCACGATGAGCTGCAGATCGCCACGCGGCCCGTACACATCGAGCTTGCCCAGCGCCTCGACCACCTGCCCGTCCCGGGGCGCGAAGCTCAACTGCTCGGCCGAGCGACGAAACAGCGCGCAGCGAACCTGACCGGTGTCGTCCTTGAGCGAAAAATAACAATGCCCACTGGCCGCGCGGGAGAAGCCCGACACCTCGCCGCGCACCGTGACCGGGTTGAAGCGCGCAGCCAGCGTGTCGGCAACGGCACGCATCAGCGGGCCAACCGCCCAGACGCGCCGCGCCGACGGGCTCTCTGTGATCAAAAACGGCTCAGACACAGGGCTCTCCGGACCAAATGTGTCCACAAACCGCATGGCCACAGGGGCTGCCAACGCAAACACCGCGCGCGCGCAAGCGACCCGGCCAGGCCATTGATTTCAAAGCGTTTTGCACTGCCTGTTTTGTCATCGAAGTGTTGAAAGCGTGGATTCAAGCGGGCTGGCGCTGGGGCCGCTGCGGGTTCTTCACAAAGTTATCCACAGAATCTGTGCATCGCTGCGGGGCCACCTCATCGCGGTCTTGCCGAGACCGGCCGGGCGGCCCAATAGGCTGAGCCATAATCGCGACGAATGCACTTGGCCGCGCTTGAGGCGGCTGTTGTCTGGAGCCCTGATTTGCTTTCCATCATACAAGCCGCCGGCTGGCCGATCTGGCCTCTGATTGCCTGCTCGGTGCTCGGCCTGGCCCTTGTCATCGAGCGCTTCATCAGCCTGAAAACCGCCCGCATCGTTCCCCCGAAGCTGCTGGACGAAGCCATCATGGTTTCTCGCAACGGCGTGCCGGGCCCGGATGTGGTGACCCAGCTGGAGCAAAACTCGGTGCTCGGTGAAGTGCTGGCGAGCGGATTTCGAACACTCAACAGCAATCCGCGCGCCAGCGAAGAGGATCTGCGCAGCAACCTGGAAGGTGCCGGTCGCCTGGCCGCTGCCAAGCTGCAACGCTACCTGGGCGCGCTCGCCACCATCGCGTCGGCGGCGCCCCTGCTGGGCCTGCTGGGGACCGTGATCGGCATGATCGAGATCTTTGGCTCCCAGGGCGGTCACGGTGGCATGGGCACGGTGCCCGGCGGTGGCAATCCGGGTCAGCTGGCCCACGGCATCTCGATCGCGCTCTACAACACCGCCTTCGGCTTGATCGTCGCCATTCCGGCCCTGATGTTCTGGCGCTATTTCCGCGCCCGGGTGGACGACCACCTCCTGACCCTGGAACTGGCCGCCGAGCGTTTCGCGCGCCACCTGCTTTCCCTGCGCCGCTGAACGCCATGAATTTCCGTCCCGGCAACCGCGATGAGCCCGAGATCAACCTGATCCCGTTCATCGACATCCTGCTGGTGGTGCTGATCTTCCTGATGCTCACCACCACCTACAGCAAATTCACCGAGCTGCAGGTCAACCTGCCGGTGGCCGACGCCGAGCAGCAGCGCGCCAACCCGAAGGAAGTGATCGTGGCGGTCGGCAGCGACGGCCGCTATGCGATCAACAAGGAAGTGCTCGAAGGCGCCGGTGTCGAAACGCTGACCAACGCCCTGGCCCGCGCCGCCCAGGACAGCCGCGACGTGGTGGTGATCATCAGCGCCGACGCCGCCGCCACCCACCAGTCGGTCATCAACGTCATGGATGCGGCACGGCGCGCCGGCCTGGTGCAAGTCACCTTTGCCACACAACAATCGGGCGGGCCGTCCTGAACGCTTGCTGCGCCCGCTCATGAGCCCAGCCCGCTGGCAAGGCATCTGGTCCCGGCGCGGCCTGCTGGCCTGGCTGCTGTGGCCCATCTCCCGCTTGTATGGCGGGCTCTTTGCGCTGCGCAGCGCCCTGTACGCAGCGGGTCTTCTGAAAGTGCAGTGCCTGCCGGTGCCGGTGGTGGTGGTCGGCAACGTGGTGGTGGGCGGCGCTGGCAAAACCCCCACCGTGATCGCCCTGGTGAAACACCTGCAAAACAGGGGCTGGACACCCGGCGTCGTGTCGCGCGGCTACGGGCGCCACAGCAGCGCGGTGCTGGCCGTGCGCCCCGACACACCGTCTGCCGACAGTGGCGATGAGCCCGCCCTGATCCAGCGCGCCACGGGCGTGCCGGTGTGGGTGGCGCCCCGGCGGGCTGACGCCGCCCGCGCCCTGCTCGCGGCCCGCCCCGAGGTGGATGTGCTGCTGTGCGACGATGGCCTGCAGCACCTGGCGCTGGGGCGCGATCTGGCGGTCGCCGTTTTCGACGACCGAGGTGCAGGCAACGGCTGGCTGCTGCCGGCCGGTCTGCTGCGCGAGCCCTGGCCACCGCGCGCAGGCAACCGCTTCCAGCCCGACCTGGTGCTGCACCAGCGACGCGAGGAAGCGCCCTCTCACCAGCCGTTCACGAACACCGGTCTGCCTGAATTCAGCGCCTGGCGGCGCCTGGCCGACGAAGTGATCGGCCCACAGGGCCAGCGCATGGCACTGGATGCGCTGCGGGGCCAGGCACTCACTGCGGTGGCCGGGATCGCGCGACCCGAGGTGTTTTTCGACATGTTGCGTGCACGGGGCCTCACGCTCACGCACACCGTGGCCCTGCCCGACCACGCCGACACCCGCGCCTACGCCGACCTGCTGCATGCCCCGGGCGCACTGGTTTGCACCGAGAAGGACGCGGTGAAGCTGTTCGCCGCACTGCCCGCCAACCGAGGAGCGGTCTGGGCCGTCCCGCTGGAGTTGTCGCCCGAGCCCGCTTTCTGGACCGCGCTGGACAGTCTGCTGCCAGCGCGCCCGACCGGGCACTGATCGTGCACTGATCGCCATCGGCCTGCCGGCCCGACTATCATCGGCGCATGGACACCAAACTGCTTGAATTGCTGGTCTGCCCGGTCACCAAGGGGCCGCTGATCTTCAAACGCGACACGCAGGAACTGCTCTCTCGCAGCGCCCGCCTGGCCTACCCGGTGCGCGACGGCATCCCGATCCTGCTGGAGCACGAAGCGCGCGCACTGACCGAAGAGGAAGCGGCCCGCCCGCCCGCCCCAGCCGCAGCACCATGACCGGGGACTTCACGGTCCTGATCCCGGCCCGGCTGGCCTCCAGCCGCCTGCCCAACAAACCGCTGGCCGACATTGGTGGTGTGCCGATGGTGGTGCGGGTCGCCCAGCGCGCGCAACGCAGCGGAGCCAGCCGCTGCGTGGTGGCGGGCGACCACCCCCGCATACTCGCGGCCTGCGAGGCGCACGGCATCCCCGCCCTGCTCACCCGCACCGACCACGCCTGCGGCAGCGACCGGCTGGCCGAAGCCTGCGCCTTGCTGAACCTGTCTGCGGACGCGGTGGTGGTAAATGTGCAAGGTGACGAACCACTGATCGAACCGGCCCTGATCGACGCCGTGGCCACCGAACTGATGCGCCGCCCCGACTGTGTGATGAGCACAGCGGCCCACCCGATCGAGACGATGGCCGACTTCCTGAACCCGAACGTGGTGAAGGTGGTGCTCGACCGCGAGCAGACCGCGCTGTATTTCAGCCGTGCGCCCATCCCCTGGTGGCGCGACGGCATGGCCGATGGGATCCCGCGTCACACAACACTGCCCTCGCCTGCGCCGCTGCGTCACATCGGCATCTATGGCTACCGGGTCGGCTTTCTGCGCCAGTTTCCGGCCCTGGAGCCGGCGCCATTGGAGCGCACCGAATCGCTGGAGCAACTGCGCGTGCTGTGGCACGGGCAGCGCATTGCGGTGCACGTGACCCAGGCGGCGCCCGGCGTCGGCGTGGACACCCCAGCCGATCTGGAGCGCGTGCGCGCCCTCTTCCAGCAAGACTGAACGCCCCCGTTTCCGAGCCAGCGAACCCCCTGCCGGTGTAAGCGAGCGGCAGGATCGTGCGTGCTATCCTCGACCGGAAGCCCCGGCCCCACGGGCCATGGGGCAGCCGCCGAGACAAGCGGTCATCGATTTGAAACTCTGAAACAAGGACAGCGATGAGACTGATTCTGTTGGGTGCCCCCGGCGCCGGCAAAGGCACGCAAGCCACCTTCATCTGCCAGAAATACGGCATCCCGCAAATCTCCACCGGCGACATGCTGCGCGCCGCCGTCAAGGCCGGCACGCCGCTGGGCCTGCAGGCCAAAACGGTGATGGAATCGGGCGGCCTGGTCAGCGACGATCTCATCATCCATCTCGTCAAGGAGCGCATCGCCCAGGCCGACTGCGCCAACGGCTTCCTGTTCGACGGTTTTCCACGCACCCTTCCGCAGGCCGATGCCATGAAGGCCGCTGGCGTGAAGCTGGACTACGTGCTGGAAATCGACGTGCCGTTCGACGCCATCATCGAGCGCATGAGCGGTCGCCGTTCGCACCCGGCCTCTGGCCGCACCTACCACGTCAAATTCAACCCGCCCAAGGTCGAAGGCCAGGACGACGTGACCGGCGAACCGCTGATTCAGCGGGACGACGACAAGGAGGAGACCGTGAAGAAGCGCCTGGAGGTCTACAGCGCCCAGACCCGCCCCCTGGTGAACTACTACAGCCACTGGGCCAAGGCCGACACCGCTGCCGCGCCAAAGTACCGCGCCATCAGCGGCATGGGCTCGGTGGAGGACATCACAGCACGGGTTTTCGAGGCACTCTCGAAGTAAGACCGGGGTCAACCCGACCGACAGGCCCGGCTGAGCGCCGGGTTTTTTCTTGCTGGCGCTTCTCAGACCAGACCGGACCGCAGGCCGCAGGTCTTGCCATCCAGCGCGACGGGCACGGGCCTACACCTCCAGCAAGGCCAGCGCCAGCGCCAGGCGCGCTTTGGCGGGCGAGAGATCGCTCACCTCGGGAAACCGGTTCTGCCCGGCGGGAACGACCCGGCCCCGGGCACAGCGCGTGGCACGGACCACGCGCACACCGGCCGCCTGCGCCTCGCTCAAGGCCTCCATCAGCGACCAGTGCAGGGTTCCGTTGCCCGTGCCAGCGACCACCATGCCGCGCGGCATGCGCTCAGGCTCCTGTGCGGCCAACGCCAGCAAGGCTCGCACCAGCGTGCCGTCGGCATCGGCATGGCTGTTCAGCCACTCGACCCGCGGCAACGCCTTGACACCCTGAATGCGGGCCAGACCGGCCGTGTCAAAAGAGCCCGCAGAGCGCTGAGCTGGCCAGGGGTGAAACAGCCGCAGCACGCCCTCCTCCACACATCCGATGGGACCGGCATCGCCCGAGTCAAACGCATCGGTGCGGTAGCTGTGCACCTTGGTCACATGTTGCGCCGCGTGAATCTGACCCGCGCAGACCGCCACCACCCCGTGGGCAGCGGCATCACCGGCCACCGTCACCGCGTCGAGCAGGTTCTGGGGGCCGTCCGGCACCAGCGCGGTCGCCGGGCGCATGGCGCAGGTCAGTACCACGGGCTTGGCTGGCTGCAGCACCTGCTGCAGGAAAAAGGCGGTTTCTTCCAGCGTGTCGGTGCCGTGGGTGATCACCACGCCCGCCACCTCATCGCGGGCCAGGTGGTGCGCCACACGGCCCGCCAGCAACTGCCAGACCGCAAAGCCCATGTCCTTGCTGTCGATCTGCGCGACCTGTTCGACCTCCAGCGCCAAACCAGCCAGCGGCGGAACGCCCGCCAGCAGATCCGCCACACCGACCTGTCCGGCCACATAACCCACGTTGTCGCCCGCCCGGCTCGCCCGGCCCGCGATGGTGCCGCCCGTCCCCAGAATCACCCGCCGACGCATCTGAATTTCATCTGCCACTTGCCAAGTCTCCAAAACTGGTCAAAAATACAGCCACTGGATAAGAAAACAGTTGCGCAGGCATCCAGCCTTTGCCAACAAGGTTCAACGTCCCTCGTTCCCGCTTTTTCACGAGGTCCCCATGATCGAGTCGCCACTCCTGCCGCCCAAGCTCACCGCCCGCCAGCAGCAAATTCTGGAACTCATCCAGAACGCGATTGCACGCACCGGTGCGCCCCCCACCCGGGCCGAAATCGCCAGCGAACTGGGCTTCAAGTCCGCCAACGCGGCCGAAGAGCACCTGCAGGCCCTGGCCCGCAAGGGCGTGATCGAACTTGTGAGCGGCACCTCGCGCGGCATCCGCCTGCGCAGCGAAGACCTGCAATCCATCAACGCATCGCGCGGGCGCCAGCTTACACTGCCGCTGCCCAGCCTGGCCCAGCTGATGCTGCCCCTGATTGGGCGGGTGGCTGCGGGCTCGCCCATCCTGGCGCAGGAGCATGTGGACCAGACTTACCACGTCGAGCGCAGCCTCTTTCAGCGCACGCCCGACTACCTGCTCAAGGTGCGCGGCATGTCGATGCGCGATGTCGGCATCATCGACGGTGATTTGCTCGCCGTGCAGTCCACCAGAGAAGCCAAAAACGGTCAGATCGTGGTGGCCCGACTCGGCGACGACGTGACCGTCAAGCGGTTCATGCGCCGCCAGCACCTGATCGAGCTGCACCCCGAAAACCCGGATTACAAAACCATCGTGGTCGAGCCGGGCGATCCCTTCGAAATCGAAGGCCTGGCGGTGGGCCTGATCCGCAACAGTTTCCAGCTCTGACCCGCTCGGGTCGGCGTCGCCTCTGCAGGTGGCGGGCGGTGGATCCGGTGGGTGCGCGGCACCCATTGGGCACACCCCTGCGCTGGCGACTTCATTCGCAATCCTGCCTGTGTTCAACCTAA
>PNMN01000095.1 GCA_013823655.1 Comamonadaceae bacterium
TTTTGCGGCGGTTGGCCCTACCCCATCCCATGTTGAACGACCGGACCAGGCGGTTCGATCCCACCGAGGCACTTGATATGAACGCTTTGAACCTTGTATTTCGCCCCTGGCTGGCCGGCTTTGCCCTGGCTGGCACGGCCCTGCTGAGCGGCCAGGCACTGGCAGCCACCGCGAGCGCCCCGTCGATCACGTCGATCACCACGCCACTGACGGCCCCGCTGTCGGTGCTTGGCGGCCGCGAGACCGACCTCACCCATGTGCGCGGCACCTTCAACCCGACCTGGCTGAACGGCGAATCGACCTACTCCAGCGTCTTCGACCTGACCGAAATGACCCGGGGCGGCCAGCTGCTGCTGACCGAGGCGGCGGCCCGGGTGACCTTCACCCTGGTGGGCCAGGAGTCCGGCCTGAACAACACCTTCACCGCAGGCGGCCTGACGCTGAGCAACTTCACGCACGGCAAAAAAGGCGGCCATGGTGACAAGGGCGGCCAGGGTGGTGGCCACCTGTCGAACCTGGGTGCCAGCTTCAGCTTCGAGAACGTGGCCGCGGGCTTGCTGAACTTCGGCTTTCTGAGCAACGGCGCCGGTGCACTCAGGGGCAACGGTCATGCCGCCACCGGCCTCATGCTGGCCGATGACCACCGCAGCGCGCTGATTCTGTTCAACGACCGCAGCGGCGACCGCGACTTCGACGACATGGTGGTGAAGCTGTCCGTCTCGCCGGTGCCCGAACCCCAGACCTACGCCATGCTGCTGGGCGGTCTGGGTCTGCTGGGCCTGATGGCACGCCGCCGCCAGCGCCGCGGCGGCTGAAGCCATCCGGTGCGTCAGCGGGCGGGTGAGACGGGGCAGGCGGCGCGCCATCATTTTTGCAGGTTCGGCTGAAACTCGGTCAGCGCTCACAGCTGGCGGCGGCGGGCGATGCTGCCCATCAAGGCCAGCCCGGCCAGCAGCATGGCGTAGGTTTCGGGCTCGGGCACCACGGCGGCGTGGACCGTCACCATGTCGAAGCGCCAGGTGCCGGCGGCACCGTAGCTGCTGGTCGCATTGGAGGCTGCATAGGCCAGGGTGCCGGGTGCAAAAGCGGACACGACGCGGAAGGCGAACGAAGCATTGTTGTCGGCCCCGGCGATGCCGCTGAGGTCCACGCTGCGCCGGAACCAGGTGTCGCCGGCATTGCCGTCGAAGGTGATGAAATCGACGAACGAGGTGCCGTCCAGGCTGTACTGGAACTGCTCGTAGCGCGAGCTGGTGTTGCTGTGGCGCAGGTCGTAGCTGACGACCACGTCTTCAAAACCCAGGGTGCTGACATTGAACTGTGCGCCGGCGGTTTTGTTGCCCACGCCAGGCGCACGGTAGTTGGTGGTCTGCCAGCCGGAGTTGTCGGTGGTGGCCGGGTCGGACGAGCCACCGTTGGCCGTGCCCGAGGCAAAGCCACCGGTGACACCGCCCAGCAGACTGACCGTACCCAGGCCCGCGCTGGTGGCGGTAGAGCCGGTGCCGGTGTTGCCATCGGGCGTGACGGAGTTGAAGTTCCACTGCGCCAGCACGTTGGCCTGTGCATGGGCATGGCCGGTGGCCAGCAGGGCGGCCATCGAGAGCGCGGTCAAGGCGGTTTTCATGGACAGTTTCCTTTGCAAGTGGCGTGGCGCTCAGGAACGGCGGCGGCGGGCGATGCTGCCCATCAAGGCCAGACCGGCCAGCAGCATGGCGTAGGTCTCGGGTTCTGGAACGGGCGTGATGTGCATGGCGATGTTGTCCACGCGCAGTTCGGAAGTGAGGTTGTAGTCACCCGTGTCCACCACGCCGAGCACCAGCGACTGGATGCCGGAGGTGCTGGCGGTGTAGCGGAAGCTGTTGCTGGTCCAGGACCAGTTGACCACGCTGAAGTCGCCGAAGGTGCCATCGAAACGGCTGCCGGTGCTGTTGGCATCGGCGAAGCGCACCACGGTGTCGTTGACGGCCACGAAGGCGAAGTCGTTGGGCACGCTGTCCATGGACAGGAAGGCCCAGTCGAAGCTCACGTTGACAAAGTCGCCAGCGGTGGCGTGGAAGGTCTGGCGGATGGCCGAACCTTCGGTCACGAAACCATTGACCGGGTTGTCCAGCGAGGACAGGGGCACACCGGCCAGGTTGGGCACGAAGGCGAAGTCCACCGGGGCGTTGCCCGAGTTGTTGTTGAAGCCTGGTCTGAGGCCGTCGTCGTCATGGGCTACCGAGGCGGTGCTGAGCACGGCGCGCCTGGCGCTGCCCAGGACGGTCACGTCGCCAAAGGCGTCCCAGCTGGCCAGGCCATGGTCGAAGTTGGGATTGGTCAGCGCACTGGACTGCGCCAGGGCCGGTGCGGTGCCGACCACGCACAGGGCGGCAGCGGCGACAAGGGTGCGAACGGTTTTCATGGAAGTGCCTTTGGAAAATGGAACAACAAATGGAACTGCGGGAATGAAGCGGTTCAGAAGGGCAGGCCGCCGACGATGTCGCGGGCCGGTGCCATCTGGGCGGCGGTCAGGCCCCGGAGGGTGATGAAGGGACGGGCGGCGGCAGGACCGGCGCTGCCGTCGGTGTCCAGCAGCAGCTGCACGCCGCCGCTGGTGTCGGCAAAGCGGATGTGGCCGCTGGCCACGCCGTCGCCTGCCACACCCAGCCCGGAGAGCAAGGCGCTGAAGTCCAGCTGGTCAACGTAGGGCGTGAAGTCGGTGATGGTGTCGCCCGCGTCGCGGGTGCTGGTGTAGATGAAGTGGTCGGCACCGGCGCCACCGGTGAGATGGTCGGCACCGCCACCACCGTTGATGCGGTCGTCACCGGCGGTGCCGACGATGGTGTTGCGCAAGGCGTTGCCGTTGAGGATCTGGCCCGGGGCGGCCACGGCAACGGCTGCATCGACCAGGCGACCGTGCTGGTCGAAGGCGTTTTCCACGCCGTACAGGTTGGCGGTGATCTCGTC
The DNA here is from genome assembly GCA_013823655.1 of Comamonadaceae bacterium. Classification (GTDB taxonomy): domain Bacteria; phylum Pseudomonadota; class Gammaproteobacteria; order Burkholderiales; family Burkholderiaceae_C; genus Hydrogenophaga. The sequence continues at coordinate 2,947 of PNMN01000095.1, forward strand.
GCCGTCGGCCGCGTTCAGGCGCTGCAGGCCGCCCTGGGCCTTGGGCGTCTGGATGTAGTTGGCCAGCGCTTCCTGGTAGGTGATGGTGTTGGTGCTGTTTTCAAACACCACCCCGTTGGCGGCGAAGGCATAACCGTCGCCACCGTTGGCGGTGAAGTCGATGGTGGTGAAGGAGAAGGTGCGGGTGCTGTCCAGCACCGCGCCGTTGTCGATCAGCACGGTGCCGTCGTCCAGCACCACGCTGCGCACGCGGTCGCCGGTACCGACAGCGGCCACCACGGTGCTGCGCGGCGTGCGGGTGCTGTCGTAGACCACCTTCATGCCCGACACCTGGGCGAACTTGCCGTTGGCCGCGCCGCTCGGGCTGGCCGAGCTGACCGAGTGCTCCAGGATGTCCTTGAGCTGGGTGGCGTTCATGGCCGGGGCGCGTTTGACCAGGTTGGTGAAGGGCAGGATGTTGAACGAATCGCCCAGGGTGAAGTTACCCGGCACGGTGATGCTGGTGCGGATGCCGCCGCCGTTCTGGATCGCCACATCGGTCTGACCGGCAAAGCGCATGGCGTCGGCCACCAGGTTGCCCAGGCCGGTTTCGGCGTTGCGCACACCGGCGGTGAAGGTGCAAGGGGCCGGTGTGCAGGTGGTGTGGGTCGGGCCGTTGAGCCGGACCGCGTGGTGCCGATGATCTGGGCGTTCAGGGCGGCCACATAAGACAGCACCGGATCGACCACCTGGGTCCTGATGGCGGCGTTGCCGACGACCCTGTCGGCGTCGGCCGCTGCGCCGGAGACACGGATCATGCGGGTGCTGTCCAGGCTGGTGAGGGCCCCGGTGGTGTCGTCGATGGTGAAGTTCAGTTCGCCCACGTAGCGGTTGCCGAAGTGACCGGTGACCACGGGCACGGGCCTGCCATCGGCATCGTTGCTGTAGACCGGATGGGTGTTGAAGGTGGGCGCGATGACCGGGGCACCGGAGCTCAGGATGTGTGCGTCATCCGGGTCCGACATCAGCTCGTGGCCACCGCCGGAGATGACCAGGTCCACGCCGCGAAGGTTGGGCACCAGGGCATTGCGTTCGTTGGCGGCGCCCTGCAGGTGGCTCATCACGATGATGACGGTCACGCCCTGGTTGCTGCGCAGGTCGTCAATCTCGGCCTGCACCAGCGGAACCATCGCAGCCAGGTTTTGCGCTTCGGTGCTGGAGACACTCCAGTTCTTCATGATGCCCGCAGGCGGCGATGAAATGGCGGGCAGGCGCGGGGTGGTGGCGCCGACGATGCCGACCTTCTTGCCGCCTGCGGTGGTGATGATCTTGGAGGCGGCCACTTTGCCCTGTGCGGCCAGGTTGGCCAGCTGCGGGGTGACGCTGAAATCGAGGTTGGCCGACAGGTAGGTGCTGCCCGACATGTCGGCAAAACGCGCGGCGATGGGGCCGGTGTTGTCGAGGTCGAATTCGTGGTTGCCGAAGGTGATGGCGTCGAAGCCGATGTGGCGCTTGGCGATGGCGTCGTAGAAGTCCTGACCACCGTCGGCGGCGGCGGTGCCCAGGTTGACGAGGCTGGCGTTCAGGCGCGGACCGGGCAGGAAAGCATCACCGGCGTTGAGCGTGATGACGGTGCCGGGCGCGGCGGCCTTGCGGTTGGCGATGACGGTGGCCAGTCGGTCCACGCCGCCGTAAAAAGAAAGGGTCTGGCCGGTGGTGTCGCGCAGGTTGCCCTGGGCGGAGATCAGCCACGATTCCTGGTCGCCAACGTGCAGGATGGTCAGCGGTTCGGCGATGGCAGCGCCGTAGCCGACGAACAGGGCAAAAGAAACAGCGGCAACGGATGCCTTGCGGCGCCACAGGGTGCGGGTGGTGTTCATGAAGGAGCGCTCCGGGTCAGGGTAGGTGGTGATGGATGTGTGAAAACGGGTGATCAGAGACCGAGGTCGCGGCCGGGCACGATCTGGGCTGCGCTCACGCCGCTCAGGGTGAGCAGCGCACGGGGAACGTTGGGGCCGACGCTGCCATCGGTGTCGATCTGCAGGCTCAGGCCGGCGCTGGTGTTGACCAGCCGGACCACGCCGTCGCCGACGGCGTTGCCGCCGGTGTAGCCCATGCTGGCCAGCAGGGCCGAGAGGTCGATGCGGTCGGTGCCGGGCACGAAGTCGGTGACGCGGTCACCGGCATCGCGGGTGCTGGTGTAGACGAAGGTGTCGGCACCGGCGCCACCGGTGAGCACGTCGGCACCGGCGAAACCGGTGATGCGGTCGTTGCCGGCGGTGCCCAGCAGCGTGTCGCGCCCGGCGCTGCCGTTGATGATCAGACCCGGCGTGCCCAGCGACAGGCCGACCACCACCGGGTCGTGGTCGGAGGAGCGGTACACCGTGGCGCTGTAGTAATCGGGGCCGCAGGTGGCGCAGGCCGGCTGCCTGAATTCGGTGTTGTAGTCAATGATCGATGGCTCGTCGGCGTTGATGCGCCAGGCTGTGGCACCGGTGATCTGCGCGCTCAGGCTGGCGCTGGCCAGGGCGTGGTCGAGGTAGCCGGCTTCGCCGTCGAACACATAGGTGTAGCCGTTGACCGGATCGAAGCGGGCGATCTGGTCCACAAAGCCTTGCGAGGCCAGTTCGAGGATCGGGTCTTCCTTGCCGTAGGCGTTGAGGTCGCCGACGATGAGCACGTCCGGATCGACCGGCACCAGGGTGCTGGCGATGAAGCTGCCCAGGGCCTGGGCCTGTTCGGTGCGCAGCGCGTTCCAGCAGCCCTGGCCGTCGCCCTGGTCTGCGTTCGGATCGCCAGCGTCAGACGGACAGCTGCCCTTGGACTTGAAGTGGTTGACCACCACCGAGAAGCGCTCACCGTTGGGTGCGCTGAAGGTCTGGGCCAGCGGCGGGCGGTTGTGGATCGGGTGGGTGTCGCTCACCGCACCACCGACCAGGCTGACACGGCCGGGCTTGTAGATCATGGCCATGCGGATGGCATCGGTGCCGGTGCCGGATGCGGGCACGGCAATGGTGGCCCAGGTGCCTGCGCCAGCAACGGCGTTCAGGCCGCTGACCAGGTCTTGCACGGCGGTGTTGCCGTTGTTCTCGATCTCCATCAGGCCGACCACGTCGGCGTTCAGGCCGAGGATGGCGGGGATGATCTTGTTGCGCTGGCGCTGGAATTCGGCGGCGCTGTCGGCGCCGCGGCAGTCGGTCCGGGTGAACGAGGGGAAGCACCCGGTGGAACCGGCGGCGTCCAGCGTGGTGAAGTAGTTCAGCACGTTGAAGGCGCCCACACGCAGCTCACCCCCCACCGCAGCCGGTGCGGCGGTGCGCGGGTTGCTGCGGCTGAAGCTCACCGGCTCGACCGGGTGGATCCGGTCGTCGCTGAGGCCGCTGCTGTTGTTGGTGGCCAGACCGTGGTCGATGACGCCGGTCAGGCCGGCGGCCAGGGTGTCACCGGCGCGCAGGGTGTTGTCGGCGCCGATGTAGGGCGTGGGGTTGGGGTTCTGCAGGCTGCTGCCGTCGTCCAGGATGATGCGGCGGCGCGCGTTGTCGTCGGCCAGTGCCAGCGCATCGGGGGAACCGGCGGGGTGGATGTTGGTGGGCTTGATCAGTCGGCCATTGGCCGCCAGCGTGACCTGGCCGTAGCGGCCCTGGAAGAAATTCTGCGAAGCGGTCAGCGGCACTTCGATGCGCACCAGCATGCCTTCGAAGCGCTCGAGTTCGCCCTCGGTGGATTCGGGCAGGAACACCGGGGTCGGTGCGACACTGTGGCCGGTGCTCAGCAGGGTGACGCTGGGCGCGGTCAGCTGGGTGACGGGGCGGGCCAGCGCTTGCGCGCCGCTGCCCACGGCAAATTCGGTGACGGTGCCGGTGACGCGAACTTCATTGCCCACCGCAGCGCTGGCCGTCGGCGCGCTGCTGGTGAAGACGAAGATGCCGTCCGAGGTGCTGATGTCGCCGTCACCGACCGGGTCTTGCATGAAGAAACCGTTGTTGGTGCGCAGGGTGACGACGCCGCGCGTGGTGACGCTCTGGCCGACCAGCGGGCTGCGGGCGCCGCTGCCCTGGATCTGCGGGATGGTGGTCAGGCCCTCGACGCTGATGGCGACGGTGCAGCTGGCGCTTTGCAGTTCGTTGTTGCTGAAATCGACCTGCACCGGGTAGCTGCCGACGGCCACCGTGGCGGCCACGTTCAGGGTCACGCTGGCGCTGTCGCCGTCAGCGCTGGCGGCGCTGAGCGCGCCCAGGGTGATGCCGGCGGGTGCGCCGCTCAGGCTCACACCGTTGACCACGCTGTCGGCATCGGTGGCCAAGAGGCTGAGGCTGCCGCCAGTGCCTTGTGCAAACACGCCGCCCGCCGGGCAGCTGGTGACGATGGGCTGGTTGACGACGCCACCGCCGCCCAGCGGCGTGCCGGTGACGCTGATGTCGTCGATGCCGACCCATTCGTCGCTGCCCGCTGCGTTGGTGGTGAGGATGCGCACCTGAACCAGCGCCTGGTTGTCGGCGTCGGCCGGCAGGGCGGCACTCACGGGCGTGGTGAGCGTGGCCAGGCTGGGGCCGGTGGTGGCGTCGGCCACATAACCGGCTGGCACGTTGATGAAGTCACCGCTGCTGCCCACGCGGTATTGCAGCGCCACGGGCTGGATGGCGTTGTCTGCGCTGCCGTCCAGATCGCGCAGCAGGTAGGCCACCGTGATCGCCTGCTGCCCGGTGGTGTTGAGGTGGATGACGATGCCTGGCGCATCCGCCGTGCCCGAGCCGTTCAGTGCGATGGTCGGGTTGGTGATCTCGAACTCGGCCACGCCACCGGCGCTCAGCGTGTTGGGGCTGGTCTGGTTGGCGATGACATCCACCGACCCGAGGCCGCCCACAACGGGCCGGGGATCCAGAATGGCCGTGGTCGATGAGGTGATGTCGCCCAGGTAGCCCATGATGCCCGGCACGCCGGACCAGTCGTCGGCGGCGCTGATCAGGCCGGTGTTGCTCCAGTTCTGCGCAAAGGGCAAGGTCTGCGGCGTGGTGTCCGCTGCGGCCAGGCCGGGGGACAGAACACCCAGCGCCAGCAGGCAGGCAGGCAAGGTTTTGAGCGAAGGACGGCGGGCAGCAAGGGACAGGGACATGGGATTCCTGCGGAAGTTCAGCCGACGGCTGGGTGGCATGCGTGTGCGCAAAATCACGCACCGCTGTGGGTGATGATGCGAGCCTCGCGTCACGAAATTGCGACGGGAGTTCCGCGATTTGCTGAGCCGAACGGCTCATGACGGCCACACAATCGCGCAACAGCCGACCGCCAGCACGCAAGCGCATCGCTGGGCCGCTGCGGGTCTTGAACCTGTTGGGAATACCGGCGCGACAGCGGCTTGCTGCGCGAGGCGCGCCGGTCTGGAATCAGCTCTCAGTACGCGGGCACGGAGACTTCGCCGGGCAGTGAGAACAACTCGATGGTGCCCCTGTCTTCACGCTGCTGGAGCAGGCTTTGCGCCACCAGTGCTTCGAAGCTGTGCACCTGGTTGCGGCCGTTTTTCTTACCGTGGTACACCGCGCGATCGGCCCGGTCAAACGCGGCCTGCGGCAGGTCTCCGCGCCGAAGACCGGTGAAACCGATGCTGGCAGTGACCCGGTCCACGCGGGGAAAGGCAAAGGTTTCAAGGTGCGAGCGAAACCGCTCAAAAGCCGCGCCTGCCGACAACTCGTCGGGCGCAGACAGCAGCACCGCAAACTCTTCGCCCCCGTAGCGGTAGAGCCTGTCGCAGGCGCGGAAGGTGCAGCCCATGATCCGGGCCACCAGCACCAGCACCTCGTCACCGATCAGGTGACCATGCACATCGTTGACCTGTTTGAAGTGGTCAATGTCCAGCACACCCAGCCACTGCGCAGAGGTCTGCACGGGGCGCCGATCCTCGCGCCGGTCCACGCTCCAGGCGCGGTCGGTGGCCGTCGGCAGGGTGGACTGCAGCAGTGTCTTTTCAAAACTGCCCCGATTGAGCAGGCCCGTCAGAGCGTCGCGCTCACAGCCGTCCAGCAAAACCGCGAGGTTGCTGTAGATGCGCAGCACCGTCGCGAGCCGATCACGGTCTTGCGGCGACAGCGCAGCGTCGACCCGAACCTCCAGCATCTCGTGCAGTCCGGTGTGGGCCGGCAGGGGCCACAGCAAAACCAGCGGATCGTCTGCGCGCTGCCAGAGCCGCTGGGTGCGCAGGCCAGCCAGCCAGCAGGCCGGATCGTCTGGCCCCGGGTGGTCACCGGTGTCAAGGTCGGGGACCTCCCACGCCGACTGCGCCTCACCCTGCACGAAGCTCAAACGGGTCTGCCAGTGCGGCAACGCCCCGTCCCCGACCAGCGACGCCAGCGTCACCCGATGCGCCCGAAACAGGTTGCCAGCACCAACGCCATGCGGCGATCCAGCATCTCGCGGTCCCGGGATGCGGTCAGCTCGGCCATCCATTCCATGCTGCGGTTCATTTGGCGTGTTGCCCGGGGGGCTCAGGGATCGATCACGAACGCGCGCCGCTGCGGCCTCAAAACAGCCGACGTCCGGGAGCGGCAGGCGTTTGCGCGGTGCTCGCCGCAGATTGCCCGTGAAATATGACGCCTTCAAGAAAGGTCTGCCGGGCGAACCGAAGCCAGCGGCAGCGCCCAGACCACCCCTGGCATCCCTGGCACCCTTCGCCACAGCGGCGGGCCTTTCGGGCGCTCATTCCATTTCAAAACCATTTGTGTCTGGGCGCGAAGCCGCAGACAGTGCTACAGCACGGCAAGGCGAAGCAACAACGACACGGATGATTTAGAAATGGAATCAGCCGCTCAGCCGCTCAGCCGCTCAGCCGCTCCAGCCCGCCCAGGTAGGGCCGCAGCACCTCGGGCACGGTCACGCTGCCATCGGCGTTTTGATAGTTCTCCAGCACCGCCACCAGCGCGCGGCCCACCGCCAGGCCGGAGCCGTTGAGCGTGTGCACCAGCTCGTTCTTGCCTTGCGCGTTCTTGAAGCGCGCTTGCAGGCGGCGCGCCTGAAAGGCCTCGCAGTTCGATACCGAGCTGATCTCGCGGTAGCTGCCCTGGGCCGGCACCCAGACTTCCAGGTCGTAGGTCTTGCTGGCACCAAAGCCCATGTCGCCGGTGCACAGGCTCACCACCCGGTACGGCAGGCCCAGCTTCTGCAAGATGGCCTCGGCGTGGCCGGTCATTTCTTCCAGCGCTTCGTAGCTCTTTTCCGGGTGCACGATCTGCACCATCTCGACCTTGTCGAACTGGTGCTGGCGGATCATGCCGCGCGTGTCGCGCCCGGCGCTGCCCGCTTCGGAGCGGAAGCACGGCGTGTGCGCGGTCATCTTGATCGGCAGCTCGGCTTCGGCCAGCACGGTGTCGCGCACCACGTTGGTCAGCGTCACCTCGCTGGTGGGGATCAGGTACAGCGCCTGGGTGTCGGGCATCTCTTCGCCCTCCTGCCCGCCCTTCTTCACGGCAAACAGGTCGGCCTCGAACTTGGGCAACTGTCCGGTGCCGCGCAGCGTCTCGGCGTTGACGATGTAAGGCGTGTAGCACTCGGTGTAGCCGTGTTCCTGCGTCTGCACGTCGAGCATGAATGCGCTGAGCGCCCGGTGCAGCCGGGCGATGGGGCCGCGCATGAAGGTGAAGCGCGAACCGGCCAGCTTGCTGCCGGTGTCGAAGTCCAGGCCCAGCTTCTCGCCGATGTCCACATGGTCGCGCACCGCAAAGTCGAAGCTGCGTGGCCCCATGCCGTCAGGACTCCAGCTGCGCACCACCACGTTGCCTTCTTCGCCCGCGCCCACCGGCACGCTCTCGTGCGGCAGGTTCGGCACCGCCAGCAGCAGGGCCTGCAACTCGGCCTGGATCAGCTCCAGCCGCGCGGTGGAGCTTTCCAGCTCGGCCTTCATCTCGCCCACCTGGGCCATCGCGGCGTCGGCCTCGGCGTGCTGGCCCTTGCCCTTGAGCATGCCGATCTGCTTGGACAGGCTGTTGCGCTGGCTCTGGAGCGCCTCGGTGCGGGTCTGTAGCGCCTTGCGCTCGGTTTCCAGTGCCTGGTAGGCGGGCACGTCCAGGAAGGGTTGGGGGTTCTTGCGGGTTTCCAGGCGCGCCACCACGGCGTCCAGGTCTTTGCGGAGTTGGAGGATGTCTAGCATTCGGAGATTGTAGAGAGTGGGTACCCCCCGCGCCGCCTTCGGCGTCACCCCCCAAGGGCATATGCGCTAACCTAATTTTCATGAAAAATTCACCTCGCATTGGTATGGACGAAGGCGCGGAGGTTCACGCAATCGCGCTGCGATGTCCTGCCAGCG
>PNMN01000096.1 GCA_013823655.1 Comamonadaceae bacterium
CCGCTGATCGCCGAAACCGGCGGCATCAACGCCATGCTGGTCGACAGCACGGCCCTGCCCGAGCAGGTGGCCGACGCGGTGCTGCAGAGCGCCTTCCGCAGCGCGGGACAACGCTGCTCGGCGCTGCGCCTGTTGTGCCTGCACGCGGGCATTGCCGACCACGTGATCGAGATGATCCAGGGCGCGGCGCGCGAGCTGGTGGCGGGCGATCCGGCCTTGCTGGCGACCGACCTCGGCCCGGTGATCGACGCCGAAGCGTTTGACAACATCCAGCGCCACCTCACCCGACTGAGCGCCAGCGCCAAGGCCCTGTTGCCGCCAGCAGCGGCGCAGCAGGTCGTGCCCAACCTGGTGCCGCCACAGATGTTCGAGGTGGCTTCGATCAGCGAGGTGAGGCAGGAAATCTTCGGCCCGGTGCTGCAGGTGGTGCGCTGGAGCGGCGACCCGCTGGACGTGATCCGCCAGATCAACGCGCTCGGCTACGGCCTGACGCTGGGCATCCAGACCCGCATCGACAGCCGCGCGCAGGCGCTGGCGGCGGCGGCGCGGGTGGGCAATGTGTATGTGAACCGCAACATGATCGGTGCCGTGGTCGGTGTGCAGCCCTTCGGTGGCGAGGGCCTCTCCGGCACCGGCCCGAAAGCCGGCGGGCCGCACTACCTGCCGCGTTTCTGCGCTGAAAAGACGCTGACCATCAACACCACCGCCGCCGGTGGCAACGTGGCCTTGTTCGCTGGGTGACGATGGCCTCGGTGCACGGGTTCAGAGGCCCGCGTCGCCAAACAGCGAGCGGCCGACACCCAGCCGCTCATCCAGCTCGGCGATGGACAGTGGCGGTGCGAACAGAAAGCCCTGGAAGTACCCGCAGCCCTGCGAGGCCAGGAAGTCCCGCTGCTCGATCGTCTCCACACCTTCGGCCACCACCTGCAGCCCCAGGCTCTGCGCCAGCGCGATGATGGCGCGCGAGATCGCCGCGTCGCTCGGGTCGGTCAGCACATCGGCCACGAAACCCTTGTCGATCTTGAGCTGGTCCAGCGGCAGGCGCTTGAGCAGCGAGAGCGAGGAATAACCCACACCGAAGTCGTCCAGCGACAGCGTCACGCCCAGTGCCTTGAGCAGGCCCATTTTCTCGATCGTGATTTCCATCCGGTCGGCCAGCAGGCTTTCGGTGAGTTCCAGCTTGAGCTTGTGCGGTCGGATGCGGGTGTGCTGGATCGCCTCCATCACCATGTCGACAAAATCGGGGTGGCGGAACTGGCGCACGCTGACGTTGACCGAGATGCTCAGTTCGTTCGTGGCCCGGTCGTTTTCCCAGGCCGCGAGCTGGGCGCAGGCGGTCTCCAGCACCCACTGCCCCAGCGGCAGGATCAGGCCGGTGTCTTCGGCCACCGGGATGAAGTCGTTCGGCATGATCAGCCCGCGCTGCGGGTGGCTCCAGCGCACCAGGGCCTCCACGCTGGCGATGGCGCCGTCGCGGTCCACCTGGGGCTGGTAGTGCACCACGAACTGATGGGTCCGCAGGCCTTCGCGCAAGGCAGCGCCCACGGCCGCGTTGTTGCTCACCGAGGCCTGCATGGCCGGGTCGAAGAAGCACAGCGTGTTGCGCCCCAGGGTCTTGGCCTGGTACATCGCCAGATCGGCCTGCTTGAGCAGTTCGCCCAGGTCGCTCTGGTTGCCGCAGAACGAGGTGACGCCGATGCTCGGCGTGGCGAAGTGCTGGTGGCCGTTGAGCTGGAACGGCTCGCGCAGCGTGTTGAGCACTTTTTCGGCCAGCGCGCGCGCCTTGTAGGCGGCGGCCTCGCCGTCGGTGCTGAGGTCGTCCGCCATCACCACGAACTCGTCGCCACCCAGGCGCGCCACGGTATCGGTCTTGCGCACGCTCTGCAGCAGGCGCTGCGCCACCTTCTGCAGCAACTGGTCGCCCATGTGGTGACCCAGCGTGTCGTTGAGAATCTTGAAATGGTCCAGGTCGATGAACATCAGCGCGCCGAACTGTCCGGTGCGCGCGCTCTCGGCCAGGGCGTGCTGCAGGCGGTCCAGCAGCAGCTGGCGGTTGGGCAGGTCGGTCAGCGCGTCGTAGAAGGCCAGGTGGCGGATCATGTCCTCGGCGTTCTTGCGCTGCGTCATGTCGCGCCCCACGGCCACCCAGTGCGACACCTCCTCGGCGCTGGACTGCACCGACACCACCTCCAGCTCAACCCAGAACCAGGCGCCGTTCTTGCGTCGGATCATCAGCTCGGTGCGGGCACGCCGCTGGCTCTGCAGTCCTGCGGCCAGGTCTTTCAGCTTGGCGTTGCTGGGGTCCAGGTCCAGCAGCATGCGCGGTGTCTGGCCCAGCACCTCCTTGCGGCTGTAGCCGGTGTGCAGTTCAAAGGCGTCGTTGACGAACACGATGCGGGGTTCTTCATCGGCGCCCGGTCCGGCTTCGGCGATCGCCACGATGTCGTTCAGCCGCGCCACGCTGGTCTCCAGCAGCATCAGCTGTTCCTGCGAACGGCGGCGCTCGGTGACGTCGCGGAAATACACCGCCAGGCCCTCGGCAAACGGGTAAGCCCGCACCTCCAGCCACTTGCCCAGCGTCGGGAAGTGGTCCTCCAGTTCGACGCGCCGGTTGCTCTGGATGGCCCGGTTCAGTGGCTCGCGCAGCCGCTGGGCGAGCGCGGGCGAAAAATCGTGCCAGACCTCCAGCCCCAGCAGTTCCGATGTGGATTTTTGAAGCAAACGCTCACTTTCCTGGTTCAGGTAGGTGAAGCAGCACTGCCGGTCCAGCGTCACAAAAGCTTCGGTGATGCTGGCCAGGGTGGTGGTCAGCCGCATCGCCAGCAGGGTGGTTTCCTGCTGCGCCTGCTTCTGGGCCGAAATGTCCTGCATCGCGCCCTCGATGCGCAGGACCTGCCCATCGGGCGCGCGCACCGCACGGCCCACGGTGCGCACCCATTTCGGCGCTGCGCCCGACACCATCACCTGGATTTCTTCATCGAATGCCTGGCCGTCCTGCGCGCAACGCGCCAGCCGCTGACGGATGCCGTTGCGCCACTCCGGGTTGCAACGCAGCACCATGTCTTCGGTGGAGGGCACGGATTCACCCGGCTGCAGGCCCAGGATGCTGGCGAACTCGTCGGAATGCAGCAGTTGGCCGCTGGCAAGGTCGAGCGACCAGCTGCCCACGCCCGCCGTGTGTTCGGTCAGGTTGAGCCGACTTTCGCTCTCCCGCAGTGCATGGCTGTTCTGGGAGCGGGTGTGCTCACCGTGCTGGAGCAGCTGCTCGTGGTGCCGGATGAAGCCCAGCAGGCCGGAGGCCAGGGCGGCCAGCACCTGCAGGTTTTCACCCGGCTGGACCGGCGCGGTGCGACCCTGGGGGTCCAGCAGAATCAGCGATGCGGTTGGTTGCTGGGGGCCAACCGGCAGTGCCAGCGACTGGAAAAACCGGACCTGCTGCAAGCCTGTGGCCAGCGCGTGACCCGACAGCGTGGGGTGCGCGCTGATGTCGGCGATGCAAGCGTCCCGCTCGGGAAAGGCAAAGGCCCGCAGGCAAAAATCCAGCGCCTCCTGGCCCCGGGCGCCCGTCAGGCCAAACAGCCCCAGCACCAAGGGCGATGGCAGGGCCCACTCCACCAGCATCGCGGCGCGGGTGCCCGCAGCATGGCAGGCCAGCTGGGCCACCTGGTCCAGGTCGGGGTGTGCTGAAGTCGCTTGTGCCAGATCGGCGGCGCTGGAGAGGCTGGCGGGGTCGGGTGCGTTCATGGCGGCAACGGGTCTGCGTGAGGACGAGGCGCCTCAAGCATACAGAAGGCCTGTCACGCGAAGGCGATGCAATAAGGGCGCGATGCAAAAGGGCATTTCCATCCCTGCGCTGATTCGTGACCAGATGCCCAAAGAAGGGGAGAAAATTTGTAACGAAGATGTTAATTTTTGTTGCCTCTGAACTAACATGCCCTCTCGCTGCCGCCCGACCCCTCGCCGCTCGGGCGCCGATGCCGCTGTGGCGGCACACATTTTGGAGAGTTGATCGTGAGCGCACTCGCAGAACTCAGGCAACACAAGGACGTGAACAGCCTCAAATCGGCGCTGCACCAGCTGTGTAGCGAGTTTGGCCGTATCACGCGCCTGGACATCCTGACCGCCATGCACGAAGGCACCAAGCAGGCCATCTGCTTTCTGCGCTTGGAGCGTCCCGAGCAGGAGCAGGTGCTCATGAAGACCCTGGGGGTGGGCCGCTTTGGCGGCGAAGTGGTGTTCGTGCTGAACCTCAACGTGCCCGTGGCCACCGAAGGCAGCGGACCGTCGTCCCAGTGGGCCGACTCGGACATTTACGACTGAAGCGCTTGCGTGCGGCCACGCACCGGCCAACAAAAAAGGCGCTCCGGGGAGCGCCTTTTTTGTTGGTGCGCCGTTCGGGTCCCGGCAGCCCACAAGCGGGAGCCATGCGGGTCGGTGAACGGCTCAGTTGAGTTCGCCGAAAGCGGTGGTGCGCACGCCCGCGCTGGTGCTCTGGGGCGCCGCCTGGTTGATGTTGATCCAGAACTCGCACACGTGCTTCATGGCGCTGAGGAACTGCGCGAACTCGGTCGGTTTGGCGATGTAGGCGTTGGTGCCGGCGTCGTAGGCGCGTTGCAGATCGCTCGGTTCGGTGGAGGAGGTCAGGACCACCACGGGGAAGTTGTGCAGGCTGTCCGAGCCCTTGATCTCGCGCAGCACGCCGATGCCGTCGAGCAAGGGCATTTTCAGGTCCAGCAGCACCAGCACCGGGTTGCCGCCGGTGCGCTCGGCAAAGGCATCGCGGCGGTACAGGTAGTCCAGCGCCTGCATGCCGTCGGACACGTGGGTCACGCGCCCGTCCAGGCCGTGGCGCGCCAGCGCCAGGCGGGTCAGCTCGGCATCGTCGGGATTGTCTTCAACGAGCAGGATGGCGTTGGCGTTCTTGTTCATGGTTCCAGGACGCAAGGGATGGAATCCCGTGGGGATTCGGTCGGACTGCCACCTTCGAAAGGCAGCGAGAAATAGAACACGCTGCCTTGCCCCAGTTGGCTTTCTGCCCAGATGCTACCACCGTGCCGCTCCAGGATGCGGCGGGTCAGGGCCAGGCCAATGCCGGTGCCTTCGAACTCGGAGGCGCGGTGCAGCCGCTGGAAGACGCCAAACAGCTTCTGCGCGTATTGGGGATCGAAGCCAACGCCGTTGTCCCGCACGCAGAAGGTGTAACCCGCGACCGGGTCCACGCTCCAGCCAATCTCGATGCGGGCGCGTTCGCGGGGACGGCTGTATTTGAAGGCGTTGCCGATCAGGTTGGCCCACACTTCACGCAGCAGCAGCGCATCACCCTGCACCACCGGCAGGTCGGGCGCGATCACCCAGTCCACCACCCGGCCGCCGGTGTCGTGGGCGATCTGGCTCACCACCGCTTGCACCAGCATCGCGAAGTCCACCGCCATCAGGGTGACGGCCGAACGGCCCAGGCGCGAGAAAGCCAGCAGGCCGTCGATCAGCTGGCTCATGTGGCGTGCCGAGCTGCCGATCGTGCCCAGGTATTTCTGCGCCGTTTCATCGGTCTGGTTCTCCAGGTGTTCTTGAAGCAGGCTGACGAAGCTGGAGATGTGGCGCAGCGGCGAGCGCAGGTCGTGCGAGACCGAGTAGGAGAAGGATTCGAGGTCCTTGTTGGCGGCCAGCAATTGCTCGGTGCGCTCGGCCACGCGGTTTTCCAGCTCGTCGTTGATGTTGCGCATCAGGTCGTCGAGCCGCTTGGCGTCGGTCATGTCGCGGTTGATTTTGGCAAAGCCGCGCAATTCACCCCTGCCGTCGCGCAGGGCGATCAGCACCGAGTGCGACCAGTAGGTCGAGCCATCCTTGCGGTGGTGCCAGCTGTGCAGCTCGTGCTGGCCGCGCGAGGCGGCCAGCCGCAGCATCTGGTTGGCGCTGGCCATGGCGGCGGCGGGGTCGTTGTCCTGGAACAGCATCGAATAGTGGCGCCCCAGGATCTCGGTGGGCGAATAGCCCTCCATGCGCTGGGCGCTGTCGGTCCAGTCGGAGATACAGCCCTGGGGGTCCAGGAAAAAGATGCAGTAATCGCGCAGGTTGTCCACCATCAGGCGAAAGCGCTGTTCGCTCTCCAGCAGCTCCATCGACCGCTCATGGATCCGGCGCTCCAGTTCGTCGTTGAGCTGACTGACGCGCTCTTCCACCCGTTTGCGGTCGGTGATGTCGATGATCTGCACGAACACCCCTTGCACCCGCCCCTCGTGGATGTCGGGCAGGTAGGTCGCGCTGACGAAGATGGGCGCACCGCTGACCGTGTTGCGCCAGGCCTCGAAGTGCTGCGCCTGTCCGCCCAGTGCGGCCTGCATGCGCGGGCCGATGTCGGCCCAGACCTCGGGCGGCACACATTCGCTGATGTGGAGGCCCACGATCTGCGCCGGGTCCAGGCCGAAGATGCGCTGGTGCTCGGCGTTGGCGAAGCGAAAGCGCAGCATCGCGTCCAGGTAGGCGAGCAAGCCGGGCACGTGGTCGGTGATGGTCTGCAGGAAGCGCTGGTTGTCCCGCAGGGCGATCTCGGCGGCCTTGCGGGCGGTGATGTCCACCACCGTGGTGTTGCTGTGCAGGAAATGGCCAGCTGCATCGCGCACCGCCGTTGACGACAGCAGGGCGAAGAGCACCGAGCCGTCTTTGCGCCGCATTTCGTATTCGGCCCCGCCGATCACGCCCTCCCGGATCAGCCGCTCCATGCGGTCTTGCAGCAGCGCAATGCGGGAGGGCAGGGTGATGTCGCGGAAATTCAGGCGCCCGATCACTTCCTCGCGCTGGTAGCCCAGCCATTGCAGTTCGGTGTCGTTGATCGCCACAAAAACACCGTGAACGTCCAGCGAGTGGTAGCCACAGGGTGCCTGGTTGTAGAGCGCCTGGGACTCCAGCAGCGCCGTGCTGAGCTGGCGATTGGCGTCCTGCACCTGGTCTTCCGAGGCCTTGCGATCGGTGATGTCCAGCATCTGGATGAACAGGCCCCGCACCTGGCCCTCATGCCAGTAGGGTGTGTATGTGATGCTGGCGTAGAAGCGGTGCCCGTCGGGGAAGGTGCGGTCACCTTCAAATTGCTGGGTTTCGCCACCCAACGCGGCCTGCAGCATGGGTTGCGCAAAAGCGTAGTTTTCCGGGCGCGCGATCTCGCTCAGGGGGCGCCCGACCAGGCGAGCGGCATCGCCATTGGCCCAGCGGGCGTAACTGGCATTGGCAAAACGGCAGATCAGATCGCTGTCAAAAAAAGCGAGCTGCACCGGCACGCTGTCGGTGATGGTCTGCAGGAAGGTGCGCTGCGCGTTCAGTGCCAGTTCGGCGGCCTTGCGGGCGGTGATGTCGATCAGCGTGTTGTTGGTGCGAACGAAGGCGCCGTTCTCGTCGGTCAAGGCGGTGCTGCTGAGCAGTGCCACAAAGCAGGAGCCATCGCGGCGGCGCATGTTCAGCTCGACCGCGTCGAGCTGGTCACCCGCCATCAGGGCATGCAGTCGGCCCACCACCTGGGTGACGTGCTCGGGTTGCACGAAGTCGCGCAGGCGCAGCTTGCCCACCACCTCGGCGCGCTCGTAGCCCAGCCAGTCGAGTGCGGTCTGGTTGATCAGGACGAAGATGCCGCTGGCATCGACCGAGTGGTAGCCGCAGGGGGCCTGGTTGTACAGGTCCAGTCCTTCCTGCAGCGACTTGCGCAGCCGTTTGTTGGTCTCGACCAGTGTTTCGGTGCGCTCGCGCACCCGGCGCTCCAGTTGTGTATTGAGCTGGTGGATCTGCTGCTGCTGCTGGTGCTGCTCGGTCACGTCGCGCGACACCGCCAGCAGCATCACCGGCTGGCCACTGGTGCCCAGGATGGGCGACACCCAGGTGTCCCACCACTTGGGGGTGCCTTTGAAGGTGTTGCCGGCCGCGACGAAGCGCGCGCTGTGGCCCTGGCGTGCACTTTGCACGGCGGCGCGGGCCTGCGCGGCGCTCTCGCCTTCCCACCATGTGGTCCAGTCGCTGCCGCGCACCTGTTCGAAATCGTCCACTTCCACCAGGCGGCAGCCCTGGGCCGTCATTTGCTGCACATGCCCCTGCAGGTCCAGCACCTTGGTGCAGTCCGGGCTGCTGGCGATGATCTGGCGGTTCAGTTGTTCCTGGATGCGGGCGTCGGCCTGCAGTTCGCGCAGCGAGCTGATGTCCTGCACAAAGCCCCAGTGGCCCAGCAGCTGGCCGGTGGCGTCGTGGTCGGGCACGTTGCGCACCAGCAGGTGGGCCACTTCGCTGTTGGGTCGGACGAGGCGCAATTCAATGCTCAGGCTGTCGCTGCGTGGAACGTTCTCGCTCCAGTGCCGCTGCACCAGCGCCAGGTCGTGCGGGTGCACCCGCCGCATCCAGCCCAGGTGGGCGAACCCTTCGGCGGGCAGATCGAAGATGCGTTGCAGGGCTTCGTCGGCGTGGGTGAGCAGACCGGTGCGGTCGACGCGGAACACCCCGATGGGGAAGACGCTGGCCAGCGCAGACAGCAGGCCTTCGTACCTGAGCTGGGCGTCGGTGGTGCCGCCTTCGGCGGTGGTCTGCAGCGACAGACCCAGCGGCACCGGCAGGGACAGGGCGGGGTCGGTGTCTGACGCGGTCAGCTGGCGCGCGTGCAACTGGCGCAGGTGGGCGTTTTCCTGGCGCAGGGCTTCGAGCTCACGCTCCAGATCGTGCACGCGCGCCTGCAACAACCGGTTGTCGGCGTCGGTGGGCGGGCGACCATGGGTCACGGCGTGCTGGGCGCTCATACAGCGCACTGTACCCGAGGGCCCTGCAGGCCTGCTGTGAAATATGACAGCCAGAAGCCTGTCGGACTTGGGAGTCACCGGCTGCAAAGCGGCCGCAGCGGTCCATTTTTGGCTTCGCCGCTCTTCGAGAACACCGCCTTCTTGACCCATAGCGGGGCTATGGGCCTGCGCATCCGGCAAAAACTGTCCTCGCTGGGGCCGATTTTCGCTTTCGGTGCCCCAAGTCCGACAGGCTTCTAGAAGCGGGGCAACTCCGGAAACGACAGGCGTCCGCCGCGCACCAGCATCTTGCCGTACTCGGCGCAGCGCTGCAGGGTCGGGATGACCTTGCCCGGATTGAGCAGCTCTTTGGTGTCAAAAGCACGCTTCACGCCGAACATCAGCGCGTTCTCTTCGGCGCTGAACTGCACGCACATGCTGTTGAGCTTTTCCACCCCCACGCCGTGCTCGCCGGTGACGGTGCCGCCCATGGCCACGCTGGTCTCCAGAATCTCTGCGCCAAACAGCTCGCAGCGGTGCAGCTGATCCGGGTCGTTGGCGTCGAACAGGATCAGCGGGTGCAGGTTGCCGTCGCCGGCGTGGAACACGTTGGCGCAGCGCAGGCCGTACTTTTTCTCCATCGCGGCGATGGCGAACAGAATGTCGGCCAGCCGCTTGCGCGGAATCGTGCTGTCCATGCACATGTAGTCGGGGCTGATGCGGCCGCTGGCCGGGAAGGCGTTCTTGCGACCGCTCCAGAAGCGCAGCCGCTCGGCTTCGTCCTTGCTGACCGCAATGGCGGTGGCGCCACAGCCGCGCAACACGGCGCTCATGCGACCGATTTCTTCTTCGACTTCTTCAGGCGTGCCGTCGCTCTCGCACAGCAGGATGGCGGCGGCACTCAGGTCGTAGCCGGCGTGCACGAAGTCTTCGACCGCGGCGGTCATGGGCTTGTCCATCATCTCCAGCCCCGCCGGGATGATGCCGGCCGCGATCACCGAAGCCACCGCATCGCCGGCTTTCTGGATGTCGTCGAAGCTGGCCATGATGCAGCGCGCGAGTTGCGGTTTGGGCACCAGTTTGACCGTGACTTCGGTGGTCACGGCCAGCATGCCTTCGCTGCCGATCACCAGCGAGAGCAGGTCCAGGCCGGGCGTGTCCAGCGCCTCGCCGCCGAAGGTGACGGGAACGCCCTCGATGGTGAAGCCGCGCACCTGCAGCACGTTGTGCACCGTCAGGCCGTATTTCAGGCAGTGCACGCCGCCCGAGTTTTCGGCCACGTTGCCGCCGATGGTGCAGGCGATCTGGCTGCTCGGGTCGGGCGCGTAGTACAGGCCGTGCGGCGCAGCGGCTTCGCTGATGGCCAGGTTGCGCACGCCGCTTTCCACCACGGCGGTGCGCGAGCGCGGGTCGATGGAGAGGATGCGGTTGAATTTGGCCAGCGACAGCGTCACGCCCATGGCGTGCGGCATGGCCCCGCCGGACAGACCGGTGCCCGCGCCGCGCGCCACCACCGGCACGGCCAGCGCATGGCAGGCCTTGAGCGTGGCCGCCACCTGCGCTTCGGTCTCGGGCAGCGCCACCACCAGCGGCCGCTCGCGGTAGGCGGTCAGGCCGTCGCACTCGTAGGGCGTGGTGTCTTCCGTGTGCCAGAGCAGGGCGTGGGCCGGCAGCACGGCTTGCAGGGTGCGCACCACCTCGGCCTGGCGGGCGGCTCGTTCGGCACGGGGGACTTCGGCGGGGACGGTGGGGGCGTTCATGGCGGCCCAGTTTAGGCCAATCCGGCGCGGCCGACCTGAAGAAACTTGCAGCGTTCCGTGAGGCGTTTTGCTGCCCGACCTGGTGCGGGGCTCTTGAAAGCCATGCGGGGCGTCCCTATTTTTTGTGCCAGGGGTTGCGGGGTCGCAACCCCGTCAACAGCCCCCTCATTCAGGAGAGCAAACCATGAACCATCTGATGGCCCGTTCCAGTCTGTTTGACGATTTCTTCAAGGACGTCGCACCCGGGTTTTATGTCCGTCCCCTGCACGGCGATTCCTTGCCGTCGCCCTCGCAGATCAAGATCGATGTGAAGGAAACGCCGACGACCTACACCGTGGTGGCCGAACTGCCGGGTGTGGCCAAGGAGGACATTCACGTCAACGTGGAAGGTGGCGTGGTGACCCTGCGCGCCGAGATCAAGCAGGAAGACCGCCAGAGCCAGGACGAGAAAGTGCTGCGCACCGAGCGCTATTACGGCGCCGTGGCGCGCAGCTTCCAGCTGGCGGCCGACATCGACAACGATCGCGCCAAGGCGCGGTACGACAACGGGGTGCTGACGCTGACGCTGCCGAAAAAAGTGGCGGTGGCTGGCCAGCGGCTCACGGTGGAGTGAT
>PNMN01000097.1 GCA_013823655.1 Comamonadaceae bacterium
TGTCATCAAAAATTCACGCGAGCGCCACAAACGGGTCACGGGCGGTTCCCAGAATGCAGGTTCATGACGACCCGCCCATCCTACCCAGCGTCTGTGACAGACGCATTGCTTCGGGAGCACGCCATGAGAGAACTGCCCACCCCCACCCTGGACATTGCCACCATCCCCTTGCCTCGGGGGTCGCTTCATCCCCGCAACCATTTCCAGCCTCAGCCGCTGGTGGCCCCGGCTGCGTCGGGCGGGGTCGAGGTCGCCTGGGCTCGCCACCTCGACGAGGTCCGCGAAGCGCAGCGACTGAGGCACGCCGTCTTCGTCGGTGAAATGGGTGCCCGCCTGCCCAAGACCGTGCCCGGCCACGATGTGGACCTGTTCGACGACTACTGCGAACACCTGCTGGTGCGCGACACCGCCAGCCGCCAGGTGATCGGCACCTACCGCGTGCTGACCCCGGCCCAGGCCAAGCGCGTGGGCAGCACCTACAGCGACACCGAGTTCGACCTGACCCGTCTGCGCACCCTGCGCGAGCGCATGGTGGAGCTGGGCCGCAGCTGCGTGCACCCGGAGCACCGCCATGGCGGCGTGATCATGGCGCTGTGGGGCGCACTGGGCGAATTCATGGTGCGCAACCAGCTCGACACCATGATCGGCTGCGCCAGCATCCCGATGAACATGGAGGGGCCGCACGGCCTGGCCGGTGGTGGCCATGCGGCGGCCAGCATCTGGCGCCAGGTCAAGGACAAGCACCTGGCTTCGATCGAATGGCACGTGCGCCCGCGCCTGCCGCTGCCGGTGGAGCAGCTGGACGATACGCTGGACGTGGAGCCGCCCGCGCTGATCAAGGGCTACCTGCGCCTGGGCTCCAAGGTGCTGGGCCCGCCGGCCTGGGATCCGGACTTCAACGCCGCCGACCTGCCGCTGATGATGCGGCTGCAGGACCTGCCAGCGCGCTACCGCAAACATTTCCTGGGCACTTGAGATGGCCCCCCCCGCCGCGCTTCGCGCGACCCCCCAGGGGGCGGTACTGGCGGCCTGGCAAAGCCAGTTCCGCAGTGCCCTGGCCGATGGGGGCGCCGCGCTGCTGCCGGACGACGAGCACCAGGGCGACGAAGGAGAGCGGCCCCGCTACCGGGCCGTTTTCATTTCCGACCTGCACCTGGGCACCGCCGGTTGCCAGGCCCAGGCCCTGCTGGACTTTCTCAAGCACCACCCGAGCCACACCCTGTACCTGGTGGGCGACATCATCGACGGCTGGCAGCTGCGCCGCAAATGGTTCTGGCCGCAGGCCCACAACGATGTGGTGCAAAAGCTCCTGCGCCGCGCGCGCAAAGGCTGCCGCGTGGTCTTCGTGCCCGGCAACCACGACGAGTTTGCGCGCCAGTTCGACGGCCACCACTTCGGCGGCATCGAGGTGCGCAACGAAGCGGTGCACACCACCGCCGACGGCCAGCGCCTGTGGGTGGTGCACGGCGACCATTTTGACGGCGTGATCCAGTGCGCCAAGTGGCTCGCCTACGTGGGCGACAACCTGTACGAATTCACCCTGCGCATGAACCGGCACCTCAACAGCCTGCGTGCGCGGCTGGGTCTGCCGTACTGGTCGCTCTCGCAGTATCTGAAGCACAAGGTCAAGACGGCGGTGAACTACGTGAGCGACTTCGAGCGCGCGGTGGCCGCCGAGGCGCGCCAGCGCGGCTACCAGGGGGTGGTCTGTGGTCACATCCACCGCCCTGAGATGCGCCACATCGAAGGCACGCTGTACTGCAACGACGGCGACTGGGTGGAGAGCCTGTCGGCGCTGGTCGAGCACATCGATGGCCGACTCGAACTCGTGCACTGGAGCCCGCCCGTGGCGCGCCAGCCGCTGGCCGAACCGGTTCACGCAGCGACGGCATGAAAATCGTGCTCGTCACCGACGCCTGGTCGCCGCAGGTCAATGGCGTGGTCACCACCCTGGTCGAGCTGGTGCGCCGGTTGCAAGCGGTGGGGCATGAGGTCGTGGTCATCCAGCCCGGCCAGTTCCGCACCCGGCCCTGCCCGGGTTACGCCGGCATCGAGATCGCCCTGTTCCCGGGGCGGCGTCTGGGCGAGATGGTGAGCGCAGCGAACCCCGACGCCATTCACATCGCCACCGAAGGCCCGCTGGGCTGGGCCGCGCGGCGCCACTGTCTGCGCCACGGCCTGCCCTTCACCACCGCCTTTCACACCAAGTTTCCCGAGATCCTGCAGGCCGCGCTGGGTGTTCCGCTGTCCTGGGGCTATGCGCTGTTTCGCCATTTCCACCGGCCCAGCAGCGGTGTGATGGTGCCCACCGCCGGGGTGAAGGAGATGCTGGCCGCGCGCGGCTTTCACCACCTGCGGGAGTGGACGCACGGTGTGGACACGCGCTTGTTCGCCCACGCGCCGGAGGCCCGGACCTGCCCCGGACTGGGCCAGCTGGCGCGGCCGGTGAGCCTGTACGTGGGCCGGGTGTCGTACGAGAAAAACATCGCCGCGTTCCTGGAGCTCGATGTGCCGGGCAGCAAGGTGGTGTGCGGCGTCGGCCCGCTGGAGACGGCGCTGCGCGAGCGCTACCCCAATGTGCACTGGCTCGGTGTGCTGCCGCGGCAGGAGCTGGCCGCGGTGTACGCCGCGGCCGATGTGTTCGTGTTTCCCAGCCGCAACGAGACGTTCGGGCTGGTGATGCTCGAAGCCATGGCCTGCGGGGTGCCGGTGGCGGCTTACCCGGTCGACGGCCCCTTGCAGGTGATCGGCAGCAGCGGCGCCGGCGCCCTGCGCGAAGACCTGGCCGAGGCCTGGCACGCGGCGCTCAAGGTGCCGCGCCAGGTGGCCCGTGAGCGCTCCCTGCGGTTCGGCTGGGGCCGTGCGGCCGAACTGTTTGTGGCGTACCTGGTGCCGCTGCCGCGCCGCCTGAGGCCACAGCCCGACCCTGCTGCGCCTGCCAGGCCTGCACGGCCGCCGCAGGCGGGTGATATGCCACGCAAACGTCATCATTCCGTTGAATAATCGTCACGAAACGCGACAGCGAGGCCAGCGTGGCCACCCATTCGCCCTTGACATCCATGGTATTCATGAACGCCATACCCGCCCACCACCGCCTGCAGTTCCTCGACCGCGACCACAGCATCCTTGCTTTCAACGAGCGCGTCATGGACTGGGCGCGCCGCACCGATGTGCCGCTGCTGGAGCGCCTGCGCTACCTGAGCATCGTCTCCAGCAACCTGGACGAGTTTTTTGAAGTGCGCATGGCGCCGCAGCTCGGCGCACACAAAGCCAACGAGCAGCGCGGCCTCTACACCGCCGAGACCTACGACCGCGTCTCCACCACGGTGCATGCGATGGTGGCTCAGCAGTACGCCATTTACAACGACGAACTGCTGCCCCTGCTGGAGAAGAAGGGCATCAAGCTGGTGACCCATGGCGAGCGCAACCTGCGCCAGCGTCGCTGGGTGAAAGAATATTTCCAGCGCGAGGTGCAGCCGCTGCTGATGCCGGTGGGCCTGGACCCGGCGCACCCGTTTCCGCAGGTGGCCAACAAATCGCTGAACTTCATCGTCCGACTCAGGGGCAAGGACGCCTTTGGCCGCGAGAACGAGATCGCCATCGTCAAGGTGCCGCGCATCCTGCCGCGCTTCGTGCGCATGCCGCCCATCAAAGGGTCGAAGCAGACCCACTTTGTCTCCATCTCCAGCCTGATCCGTTCGCACCTGGCCGACCTGTTCCCGGGGCGGCAGGTGACCGAATTTTCCCAATTCCGTGTGACCCGCCACTCCGACCTGGCGGTGGACGAGGAGGAGGTGAAGAACCTGCGCACCGCGCTGCGCAAGGGGCTGCAGCAGCGCCACTACGGCGAGGCGTTGCGGCTGGAAGTCTCGGCCGGCTGTTCCGAACATCTGTCGAACTTCCTGCTGGCGCAGTTCGACCTGCCCGCGCAGGCGCTCTACCGCGTGCCCGGCCCGGTGAACCTGGTGCGGCTGAACCAGCTGATCGACCAGGTGGACGCGCCCGCGCTGCGTTTTGAGCGCTACAACGCCGGCTGGCCGGTGGACCTGACGCCGGGGCAGAGCTTCTTTGATCGGCTGCAGCAGGGCGACGTGCTGATCCACCAGCCCTACGAGAGTTTCGACGCGGTGCTGGCTTTTCTGCGCGAGGCGGTCGAAGACCCCAACGTGCTGGCCATCAAGCAGACCATTTACCGCACCGGTGCCAAGTCCGAGCTGATGGACCTGCTGCGCGAAGGCGTGCGCCGAGGCAAGGAAGTGACGGCGGTGGTGGAGCTCAAGGCGCGCTTCGACGAAGAGGCCAACATCAACTACGCCGAGCGGCTGGAGTCGGTGGGGGCGCAGGTGGTCTATGGCGTGGTGGGCCTGAAGACCCACGCCAAGATGCTGCTGGTGACGCGCCGCGAAGGCGGCAACCTCAAGCGCTACGCCCACCTCTCCACCGGCAACTACAACCCCGGCACCGCCCGGCTCTACACCGACCTCAGCTACCTCACCGCCGACGACGCGCTGACCGCCGATCTGGAACAGATCTTCCTGCACCTGGCGAGCCAGAACCGCCTGCCCAAGCTCAACAAGGTGCTGATCGCACCGTTCCACCTGCACCGGTTGATGCTGGAAAAGGTCGAGGCCGCAGCCGCTGCGGCCAGGGTTGGCAAGCCCGCACGCATCACCCTCAAGATGAACGCACTGACCGACGAAATGCTGGCCCGCGCGCTGGCGCAGGCGTCGCAGTGTGGGGTGCAGATCGACCTGATCGTGCGCGGCGCCTGCATCCTGCCCGCACAACTGCCGGGCGTGACCGACAACCTGCGTGTGCGCTCGGTGATCGGGCGCCTGCTGGAGCATTCGCGCGTGTTTCACTTCAACGTGGACGGGGTTGAAGAGCTCTGGCTCTCCAGCGCCGACTGGATGAACCGCAACATGCTGCGCCGGGTGGAGCTGGCCTGGCCGGTGACCGACCCGGCACTGCGCGAGCGCATCATCGACGAATGCCTGCTGGCCTACCTGCACGACAGCAAGGACGCCTGGCTGTTGCAGCCCGACGGGCGCTACGTGCCGGCCGGGGCCGGGGGCAGCGGCAAGGCCCGCAGCGTGCAACACTCGGCCCAGCACAACCTGATGGCGCGCTACGGCACGCGCGGCTGACACCCACAGAAAGGGCGGACATGGACCTCATCCTCTGGCGCCACGCCGAAGCGGTGGATCACCCCGACCTGGAACACGGCCTGCCCGGCGATGCGCAGGACCTGGCGCGCCGCCTCACGCCGCGCGGCGAAAAGCAGGCCGCGCGCATGGCCGCCTGGCTGGACCGCCAGCTGCCCGACGGCGCGCGCGTGCTCGCCAGCCCGGCCCAGCGCACCGAGCAGACCGTGCTGGCCCTGGGGCGCAAGTGCAAGCTGCGCGACGAGCTGCTGCCCGACGCCGAGCCGCAGGCCCTGCTGGAGCTGGTGCAGTGGCCCGATGGCAAATCGCCGGTGGTGGTGGTGGGGCATCAGCCCACGCTGGGCCGGGTGATCGCCCGGCTGCTGGACTTCAGCGAAGAGGACTGCACCATGAAGAAAGGCTCGCTCTGGTGGCTGCGCCACCGCGAGCGCAACGGCGTCTGGCAGACGGTGATCGTCACCGTGCAGACGCCCGAACTCTTGTGAGGGTTATTTGGCGGTGGTCGGCGCCTTTTCCGCCGCAGGAGCCGCTGCTGCGCTGGCTTTGACCGCTGGTTTTGCAGCGGGACGGGCCGCAGCCACACGGGCCTTGGGCTTGGCCGGTGCCTTGGCCGGTGCCTTGGCCGGTGCTGTGGCGGCCTTGACCCCTTGAGCCGGCGTGGCGCTGGCCACCGCTTTGGGAGCCGGTCCGGGCGAGCGCTTGACGGCCTTTTTGACGGCGGGTTTGGCGGCCGGTTTCAGGGCTTTGGGGGCCGTCGAGGCCTGGGGTTTGGCAACTGCCCGGGCGGATGTCTGGACCGGGCTCTCGGTGCTGGGACGCCCCGTCTTGAGGGTGGGAACGGCGGCGATGGCGCTCTTGTAGGCGGCATCGTTCAGGCCCTTGAGCACCATGAGACCGGCGCGCAGCAACTCGCTTTTTTTGACCGAGGTGCCCAGGGCCATGGCGCGGGTCTTGAGCAAATCGATGCTGGCGAACTCGGCCTTGGGAATGGTGAAGCTGTCGCGCACGAGCTTGGGGTTTTTGTCGGTGTTTTTGCTGGCCATGGAAACTCCTTGAAAGGTATAAAAGATATAAACTGTATATACAGTTTATACCGATTTGATTTTGGATTCAACAAGACTCAAACAAGACTCAAGGGGGTCTGGCCGCAGTGCATTGGCTGGTTTCTGGGCCAGCGCGGGTGTGACGCAGGGGTGCCCGGTGTGCGCTGGATCAACGCAGATCAAGCGTCAAGCGCCAGGGTGTCTTTTGCCAGGCCAGCACCTCTTCACCCAGCAGCCAGGCCGATTGCGGGAAGCGCCTGGCCCAGCCTTCGGCGGTGCTGATCCGGAACGCGCCGTTCTTGTAAGCGAGCTGGACCGCGCTGTGTTCGGGCATCTGGCGCGCGTGGCACAGCAGCACCGCCAGGCGCAGGCTCAGCAGCTGTTTGGCGAACAGCTCATCGTCCAGCGAAGTCTCCATTTTGCGCAGCTTGCCGCGCTGGCCCAGCACCAGCTGGCTCATGCGATGCAGTTCGGGGAATGAAAAACCCGGCGCGTCCACGTTGTCAAGAATGTAGGCGCCGTGGTGGTAAGAGCGCTCGTGCGAGATGTGGGTGCCGATCTCGTGCAGGCGCGCGGCCCAGGCCAGCTTCTGCGAGTAGCGGCCATTGGCCGCGCTGTCGGCGGCGATCTGGGCGAACAGCGCGGTGCTCACCGTGCTCACGCGCCGGGCCTGCTCGGCGTCGACGGAGAAGCGCTCGGCCAGCCAGCGCACGGTGCGCTCGCGCACATCGGTGTCGTCGGTCTCGCGGTCGATCAGGTCGTACAGCGCACCCTGGCGCAAGGCGCCCTCGGCGGGCAGCATCTGCTGGATGGAAAACAGGTCGAAGATGGCGCGCAACACGGCCAGACCACCGCCGAGCACGGCGCGCCGGTCGTCTTTGAGGCCTTCAAGTCGCAGTGCATCCAGGTTGCCGACCTTGATCATGCGCTCGAGCAACCAGTCCAGCCCGGAGCGGGTGACCACGCCCCCGGGCCATCCGTTGGCGCCCAGGATGTCGGCCACCGCACCCACGGTGCCCGAGGAACCGTAGGCCACGCTCCACTCGTTGGTCGGAAAGGTGGCCAGGGCCTCATCGATCACCGCCTTGGCCGCGATTTCGGCGGTCTTGAAGCCGCTGGCGCTGCACTGGCACTTGGGGAAATAGCGGGTCGACCAGGCCACGCTGCCCAGCCGGTACGACTCCATGCGCCGCGCCTCGTAACCCTGGCCCAGGATCATCTCGGTCGAACGCCCGCCGATGTCCACCACCAGCCGTTTTTCGTCCGACTGCGGCAGCAAGCGCGAAACGCCCTGGTAGATCAGCCGCGCCTCTTCCTGGCCCGAGACCACCTCGATGGCGAAACCCAGGATGGCCCGCGCCTTGTCGAGGAAGACATCGCGGTTGACGGCTTCGCGCAGCGTCTGTGTGGCCACTGCGCGCACCTGTTGCTTCCCGAAGCCGTGCAGACGCTCTGCAAAACGCGCCAGACAATCCCAGCCGCGCTGCATGGCGGCGGGGTTGAGGTTCTTGTTTTCGTCCAGGCCATTGCCCTGGCGCACGGTTTCCTTCAGGTACTCGACGCGTTCGATGTGGCCGGAGTCGTAGCGACCGATTTCCAGGCGAAAACTGTTGGAGCCGAGGTCGATCGCGGCGAGAAGGGTACCGTTGTGCATGGGTCTGACAGGCTCGCGGCGCCAGGGGCGCCCGGTGAAAATGTGGCTGGATTGTGACGCAAGCGCGTGACAGAACGCAGACACGGCGTCGACACGGGTGCGTGCAAGAGCTGGCGCCGATGTGGTCGCCTCAAAACCGCAGACCCCGCTGCGTGTGTGATCACCGAAAGTATTGTGACTGTCATATGATTGACACATATTGTCACTAGAGTCCTTTGAGCGTCTCTCACAACCACATGGACATTTGAATGAACACCAAGCGCACCCTTCTGAAGACCGTTGCCGCTGCAGCCCTGGCCACCGTGGCCATGGGTTCGGCCTTTGCCGCCGACATCACCGGCGCAGGCGCCACCTTCCCTTTCCCGATCTACGCCAAGTGGGCCGAGGCTTACAAGAAAGCCACCGGCATCGGCCTGAACTACCAGTCCATTGGCTCGTCGGGTGGTATCCGCCAGATCCGCGCCAAGACCGTGGCCTTTGGTGCGACGGATGCGCCGGTGTCGGGTGCTGACCTGGCCGACGGCATGGTCCAGTTCCCCGCCATCATTGGCGGCACCGTGCCGGTGTTCAACCTGGAAGGCTTTGGCAAGGGCGAGCTGCGCGTGAGCGGCCCAGTGCTGGCCGAAATGTTCATGGGCAAGATCAGCAAGTGGAACGACCCCAAGCTGGTCGCCCTGAACCCTGGCAAGAAGCTGCCTGACACCACCATCACCGTGGTGCACCGCGCTGATGGTTCGGGCACCACCTTCAACTGGACCGACTACCTCAGCACGGTCAGCAAGGACTGGGCCGACACCGTGGGCAAGGGCGCTGCCGTCAAGTGGCCGGCCCCCACCTCGGTGGGCGGCAAGGGCAACGAAGGCGTGGCTGCCAACGTCAGCCGCACCAAGGGCTCGCTGGGCTACGTCGAATACGCTTACGCCAAGAAGAACAACATTTCCGTGATGGCGCTGCAGAACCGGGACGGCAAGTTCGTCATGCCCGGCGACGACACCTTTGCCGCTGCCGCCGTCAACGCCGACTGGTCCAAGGCCCCGGGCATGGGCATTTCGCTGGTGAACCAGCCCGGTGCGACCGCTTATCCGGTGGTCACGGCCTCGTTCATCCTGATGTACAAGGAGCCGAGCAACAAGGCCGAATCCGCCGAGGTGCTCAAGTTCTTTGACTGGGCGTTCAAGAACGGCAAGCAGATGGCGCTGGAACTGGACTACGTGCCGCTGCCCGACAACCTGACCAACCAGATCCGCCAGACCGTCTGGACGCAGATCAACACCAAGTGAGCGCTCAACCGGGCTCGCCTGCGCGGACCCTGAGCCACCGGCATCTGCAGTCGATGCCGGTGGTTTTTGTCCCCTTTTGTCCCATTGGGGATCCTGTATGCCTGCTGCCGCGACCATGAATCCGTCTCACCATCCTTCTGCTTCCGCTGAGCTGCCCAGTGCCAACATGGTGGGGGTGGCCAGAAGGCAGCGTTTCCAGGATGCCCTCTTTCACCGCCTGACGCAGTCGTTTTCACTGCTGGTGCTGGCGGCGCTGGTGGGCATCATTGTTTCGCTGTTCATCAATGCCTGGCCCACGTTTGCCAAGTTCGGTGCCCATTTCATCTGGTATGTGGAATGGGACATCGTCAATGAAGAATTCGGTGCCGCGATCTCCATCGTTGGCACGGTCCTCAGCGCCGGTATTGCGCTGGTGCTGGCGGTGCCGCTGGCCTTTGGCATTGCCGTGTTTCTGACCGAAACCTGCCCGGTCTGGCTGCGTCGCCCGCTGGGCACCGCCATCGAGCTGCTGGCGGCGGTGCCGTCCATCATTTACGGCATGTTCGGTCTGTTCGTGTTTGCGCCGGTGTTCGCCGACTACCTGCAGGTGCCCCTGCAATCGGTGTTGGGCGGCATGCCGCTGGTGGGCTGGCTGTTTGGTGGCGCCACCAATGGCCTGGGCATCCTGGCCGCGGGCATCATCCTGGCCTTCATGGTGCTGCCATACATTGCGGCGGTGATGCGCGACGTGTTCGAGATCACGCCACCCATCCTGCGCGAGTCCGCCTACGGGCTGGGCTGCACCACCTGGGAGGTGGTGCACAAAGTGGTGCTGCCCTACACCCAGAAGGGTGTGATCGGCGGCATCATGCTGGGGCTGGGTCGCGCGCTGGGTGAAACCATGGCCGTCACCTTTGTGATCGGCAATGCCAACCGCATGCCCTCCTCGCTGTTCTCCCCCGGCACATCCATCGCCTCCTTGCTGGCCAACGAGTTCGGCGAGGCCGAGGGCCTGCACTTCAACACCCTGTTTGCCCTGGGCTTCCTGTTGTTCTGCATCACCTTCGTGGTGCTGGCGATGGCCAAGTGGCTGATCATCCGCGCCGAGAAGGCCAAGGGCACCTGATGTCCGCCGCCCCAGACCGCACCGCCCGCACGCCAAGCGCACCACCATGCAAATGAACACCTCACCGCTGTACCGCAGCCGCCAGCGCACCAACCTGATTGGACTGACGCTCTCCATGGCCGCCATGACCCTGGGTCTGGTGGCCCTGATGTGGATCCTGTTCGTGCTGTTCTCCAACGGCCTGGCCGCGCTGGAGCTCAGCCTGTTCACCCAGGACACGCCGGCCCCCGGCTCCGAAGGCGGTGGCTTGCGCAACGCCATTGTCGGCAGCCTGATGATCGTGGGCCTGGCGGTGCTGGTGTCCACGCCCATCGGCATCCTGGCCGGCATTTATCTGGCCGAGTTTGGCGACACCAGCAAGACGGCCGAGTTCACCCGCTTCGTGACCGACATCATGCTGTCGGCGCCCTCCATCGTGCTGGGTCTTTTCGTCTACGCGATCGCCGTCGCCACGGTGGGCAACTTCTCGGGCTACGCCGGCTCCCTGGCGCTGTCGCTGATCGCGGTCCCGGTGGTGATGCGAACCACCGAGAACATGCTGCGCCTGGTGCCTGGCAGTCTGCGCGAAGCGGCCTTTGCCCTGGGCGCGCCGCGCTGGAAGGTGTCCGTCATGGTGACGCTGCGCGCGGCCAAGGCGGGCGTCATCACCGGCTTGCTGCTGGCGATTGCCCGCATCAGCGGTGAGACCGCGCCGCTGCTCTTCACCGCACTGAACAACCAGTTCTTCAGCGCCGACATGGGGGGCCCGATGGCGAACCTGCCGGTGGTGATCTTCCAGTTTGCGATGAGTCCTTACGACAACT
>PNMN01000098.1 GCA_013823655.1 Comamonadaceae bacterium
GGGGCATTCCGCACAGCCGCTGACACCCAATTGATCTGGCCCAATGAAGTCTGCACCGTTCGCCCTCTCAGGCCGAACGGTGCAGACTTCATGAGACCGGACAATAGCTGGTAAACACTTCTCCACCATGAACTCTTCGCCCTGGAGCCGTTGGTCATCGCCGTCGCAGGAGCGCTGGCCATGCTGAGCATCATCGGCATCGTGCTGTCGCTCGCGCTGCTCATGCTGTTCGCCTACCGTGGCGTCAGCGTGCTGCTGCTGGCGCCGCTGGCCGCGCTGCTGGCGGTGCTGGCCACGCCCGAGGTGCCGCTGCTGGCCAGCTACACCCAGGTGTTCATGAGGGCCGCGGGCGGCTTCATCACCTTGTTCTTCCCACTGTTCCTGCTCGGTGCGGTGTTCGGCAAGCTGATGGAGGACTCCGGTGCCGCGCGCGTGATCGCGCTGCGCTTTGTTGACTGGCTGGGCGAGCGGCGCGCGGTGCTGGCGGTGGTGCTGGCCTGCGCGGTGCTGACCTATGGCGGGGTGTCGCTGTTCGTCGTCGCGTTCGCCGTTTACCCGATCGCGGTGGAGCTGTTCCGCAAGGCCGACGTGCCCAAGCGGCTGATCCCGGCCACCATCGCGCTGGGCGCCTTCACCTTCACCATGACGGCGCTGCCCGGCACGCCGGCGATCCAGAACGCGATCCCGATGCCGTACTTCGGCACCACGCCGTTCGCGGCGCCGGGTCTGGGCGTCATCGGCGCGCTGCTGATGCTGGTCTGCGGTGTGTGGTGGCTGAACCGGCGCGAGCGCAAGGCCGCTGCAAGCGGCGAAGGTTTTGGGGACGAACCTGCCGAAACCCCAGACCCCGGTGCGGCAGCGGTCGGCGCGCCCACGTCGCCTGTGGGCACCGCTGCGCTCGAACGTCGGCTGCGACCGCACGCACAGGGCGAGGGTTACGACGTCGCCGAACTCGGGCCACTCGCTGCCGCCGTGCCCGTGCTGCCCGGCATCGGCGCGGCGCTGGCGCCCATCGTTGCCGTGGTGGCGCTGAACTGGCTGTTCAGCACACAGTGGCTGCCGCGCCTGGACAGCACCTACCTCGCACTGCCGCTGTACGGCGCCACGCGGCTGGAGGCGGTGCTCGGCACCTGGTCGATCATCGCCGCGCTGGCGCTGGCCAACCTGGGGATGCTGATCGGCCTGCGCCGCAGCCTGGCCGCGCCCAAGGCCACGCTGGACGCCGGGGCAAGCGCCGCCGTGCTGCCGATCTTCAACACCGCCAGCCAGGTCGGCTACGGCGCCGTCATCGCCTCGCTGGCGGGTTTCGTGCTGATCCGCGACGCGGTGCTGGGCATCGCGCCGGACAACCCGTTGATTTCGCTGGCGGTGGCGGTCAACGTGCTGGCCGGCGTCACCGGCTCGGCCTCGGGCGGCATGAGCATCGCGCTGCAGACGCTGGGCAGCACCTACCTCGAGATGGGTCGCGCCGCCGGCATCGAGCCGGCGCTGCTGCACCGCGTGACGAGCATCGCCACCGGCGGTCTGGACACCTTGCCGCACAACGGCGCGGTGATCACGCTGCTGGCGATCTGCAAGCTCACGCACCGCCAGTCGTACTTCGACATCTTCGTGGTGGCGGTGCTGTTTCCGCTGCTCGCGCTGGCCGGGGTGGTGGCGCTGGGATCGGTGTTCGGATCGTTCTGAAGGGCACCAGCAGGATCGCGCCGGTTCCGTTCGTGTTTTCTGCCGATGCCTGATCGCAGCACCGTGTGCCTGGCCAGCGTCGGCCAGCCATGGGCTGACTCGGTGAGCGTGACTCGGTGAGTGAGCCGTGGCCGCTGTGGCCGGTGTAGACTGAACCGGCTTGCGCGCCCACTCCGCGATGAATCACCCTCCCATGAAGATCCTCGTTGCCGTCGACGGCTCGGAAGCCTCGCTCCATGCGGTGCGCCACGCGCTGCACCTCGCGCGCGCCGGTCTGCGCGCCGACATCGTGCTGGCGACCGTGCAGCAGCCCACCTTCTTCTACGAGATGGTGCTGGCGCCAGACGCCGACGTGCTGGAGCGCCTGAGCGGTGCCGTCGGCGGGCGTGCGCTGGCGCCAGCGCAAGCGCTGCTCGACGCCGCAGGCGTGCCTTACACGCACGAAATCGGCTCGGGCGAGGTCGCGCCGACCCTGGTCGAGATCGCCGAAAGCCAGGGCTGCGACGCCATCGTGATCGGCGCGCGCGGGCTGGGCGCCGTGCGTGGCGCGCTGCTCGGCTCGGTGTCGCAGGGTGTGCTGCACCGGGCCCGCGTGCCGGTGACCATCGTCAAGGACGAGGTCGCGTCGTGAAGCCTGTCGCCAACCTGGTTCCTGTCGCGGCGCACCCGGAACCCTCGGGCGGGAGCTGCTGTGGACGCTCTTCCTTTGACCGGGCCGGGTGCCCGTATACGATGCCCCGTTTAGAGGGCCGCGCATGCTGAACCCGTCGCAATGGGGCGAACTGGCCGGCGGCATCGGCCTGTTCCTGCTCGGCATGTGGCTGATGACCGATGGCCTGCGCCTGGCCGCCGGCAGCGCGATGCGCAGCATCCTGGCGCGCTCCACGGCCACGCGCTGGCGTGGTCTGGCCAGCGGCTTTGGCCTGACGGCGCTGGTGCAGTCTTCCAGCGCCGTCACGGTGGCCACCGTCGGCTTCGTCAATGCCGGCTTGCTGGCGCTGGGCCCGGCACTGTGGGTGCTGTTCGGATCGAACGTGGGCACCACGATGACCGGCTGGCTGGTGGCCTTGCTGGGCCTGCAGATCAAGATCGACGCCTTTGCCTTGCCGATGATCGCCGCAGGCATGCTGCTGCGACTGACCGGCCCGGGCACGCGGCGCGAGGGCTGGGGTCTGGCGCTGGCCGGTTTCGGGGTGCTGTTCCTGGGTATCGCGGTGCTGCGCGACGGGTTCTCTGACATCGCCGCGCAGGTCCAGTTGCCGCGCATTGACGGCGTGCTGGGTGTGCTGGCCCATGTTGCGCTGGGGGCCTTGCTCACGGTCCTGGTGCAGTCCTCCAGTGCCGCCACCGCGCTGGTGCTGACCGCCGCGCAGGGCGGCATGCTCGACATGCCGTCGGCGGCTGCGGTGGTGATCGGCTCGAACGTCGGCACCAGCGTCACCGCCGTGATCGCGGCCATCGGCGCGACGTCCAACGCGCGCCGCGCCGCCGCCGCGCACGTGCTCTTCAACGTCCTGACCGCTGCGGTCGCGCTGGTCACTTTGCCCTGGCTGCTGGCCTTGACCGCCAAGGTCGGCGACGCCGTCGGCACGGACGGCAACATTGCCGCCTCGCTGGCGCTCTTCCACACCCTGTTCAACGTCATGGGCGTGCTCTTGATGTGGCCGCTGGCCGACCGGCTGGGGGCTTTTCTGGGGCGGCGCTTCCGCACCGCCGAGGAGGACTTGGCGCGACCGCGTTATCTCGACATCGACACCGCGAAAGTGCCGGCCCTGGGGGTCGAGGCCTTGTCGCGCGAGGTCGGGCGCTACGGCGCCATCGCGCTGCGCGCGGCGAGCGAGCTGGCGCAGCCGGAGCCCCCGGGGTCGTCGGGCAAGGCCGAAACCCTGGATCGTGCACAACGCACGCTGGCCGCGCTCGACGCAGCGATCGACGAGTTCGTCGTCCGGCTCAACCGCTCGGGCATGGCCCCTGAGTCGGCACGGCGCCTGGGCACCGTGCTGCGGCGCATCGGTTACTACGCCAGTGTGGTCGAACAGCTCGCAGCGCTGGTCGTGCCGACGGTGCAGCCTGCCGAGCCGTCGCGCGCGGTGCTCGAACAGACCGCAGCCGTGCGCCGCGAGGCGGCCGAGCTGCTGAGGGCGTTCGACCCCGAACAGGCGCCGCGCACGCCACCATCCGACCTCGATGCCCGCCTTGCCGACTGGGACCAGCGCTACCGCGAGGCCAAAGCCGCGCTGATCGATGCCGCTGCCCTGGGCACGCTGCAACCGACCGTGATGGAGCCGCTGCTGCGCTCCAACAGCGCCTTGCGCCGCGTGCTGCAGCAGGCGCACAAGGCGTGGGCGACGCAGGGTGTCGGGCCTGCATCATCCCCTGCACCGACCTCTGGGCACGACGCGCGAAGCGGCAGCGCAGGGGCATGACCGGCTCCAGCATCCGGTCCGATGAACAATCTCGGATAATCAGCACCCCGTTTCTTGTCCCCTCAGGGCGAGCACTCCCTTTGAAGGACATCCCATGCGAAAAACATTCCCCCTGCGCCCCGAAGGCAAGCACCCGGAGCGCGTGCTCGAAGCCGTGAAGCACGAGATCCGCAAGTACATGAAGCGCGAGCGCCGCCGCGACCTGCCCGAAGGCGCCGATTTCTGGGACTTCGATGGCCGCTTCGGGGCCGACAAGGACACCGCCGCCGTGCTGCCGGTGGCCGATCTCACGGCCGCACTCGACGCGCTGGCCCAGGCCGGTGGCGCGCAGTGTTATGTGGAGCTGCTGGCCCGGCCGGCGGTGTGGCAGCGCAGGCCTGCTGGCAGCGCGCAGAGAGACCATCCGGCACAATCCCCGGATGGCCCTGACTCCGACGATCAACCCGCTCCATGAAGTGACAGACGAAGCGCCCGCCGAGGGCGAATTCGTGCGTTTCCCGGGCTCACCGTTCGAGCTCTTCATGCCGTACCCGCCAGCGGGCGACCAGCCCGCGGCGATTGCCCAGCTGGTGGAAGGCATCAACGACGGCGAGGTGTTCCAGACCCTGCTGGGCGTGACCGGCTCGGGCAAGACCTTCACCATGGCCAACGTGATCGCCCGCCTGGGGCGTCCGGCCATCGTGTTCGCGCCCAACAAGACGCTGGCCGCGCAGCTGTACAGCGAGTTCCGCGAGTTCTTCCCGAAGAACGCGGTCGAGTACTTCGTCAGCTACTACGACTACTACCAGCCCGAGGCCTACGTGCCGCAGCGCGACCTGTTCATCGAGAAGGACAGCGCGATCAACGAGCACATCGAGCAGATGCGCCTGTCTTGCACCAAGAGCATCCTGGAGCGGCGCGACGTGGTGATCGTGGCCACGGTCTCGGCCATCTACGGCATCGGCAAGCCCGAGAGCTATCACAAAATGGTGCTGCTGCTGCGCGTGGGCGACAAGCTGGGCCAGCGCGATCTGATCGCCCAGCTGGTGCGCATGCAGTACGCGCGCAACGAAGCAGATTTTTCGCGTGGCAAGTTCCGCGTGCGCGGCGACACCATCGACGTGTTCCCGGCCGAACATTCCGAGATGGCGATCCGCATCGAGCTGTTCGACGACGAGATCGAAACCCTGCAACTGTTCGACCCGCTGACCGGCAAGGTGCGGCAGAAGATCCCGCGCTTCACGGTCTACCCCAGCAGCCACTACGTGACACCGCGCGAGCAGGTGCTGGGCGCGGTGGAGCTGATCAAGGACGAGCTGCGCGTTCGCCTGGGCCAGCTGGTCGGCATGGGCAAGCTGGTGGAGGCGCAGCGGCTGGAGCAGCGCACCCGTTTCGACCTGGAAATGCTGAGCGAAGTGGGGCACTGCAAGGGCATTGAAAACTACTCGCGCCACCTCTCGGGCAGTGCCGAGGGCGAACCGCCGTCCACGCTGACCGACTACCTGCCGAAAGACGCGCTGATGTTCCTGGACGAGAGCCATGTGCTGATGGGCCAGTTCGGCGGCATGTACAACGGCGACCGCGCCCGCAAAACGACGCTGGTGGAATACGGCTTTCGCCTGCCCAGCGCGCTCGACAACCGGCCCTTGAAGCTCGAAGAGTTCGAGCAGCGCATGCGCCAGGTGGTGTTCGTTTCGGCCACGCCGGCCGACTACGAAAAGTCCCATGCGGGCCAGGTGGTGGAGCAACTGGTGCGCCCCACCGGCCTGGTGGACCCGGAGGTCGAGGTGCGCCCCGCCACCCACCAGGTGGACGACGTGCTGCAGGAAATCCGCATCCGCGTGGAGAAAAAAGAGCGTGTGCTCATCACCACGCTGACCAAGCGCATGGCCGAGCAGCTGACCGACTACCTGACGGAAAACGGCGTCAAGGTGCGCTACCTGCACAGCGACGTGGACACGGTCGAGCGGGTCGAGATCCTGCGCGACCTGCGGCTGGGTGCGTTCGACGTGCTGGTCGGCATCAACCTGCTGCGCGAGGGCATCGACATCCCCGAGGTGTCGCTGGTGGCGATCCTCGACGCCGACAAGGAAGGCTTCCTGCGTTCCGAACGCAGCCTGATCCAGACCATCGGCCGCGCGGCGCGCAACCTGAACGGCCGTGCCATCCTCTACGCCGACCGCACCACCGATTCGATGGCGCGGGCCATCGGCGAAACCGAGCGTCGGCGCACCAAGCAGATCGCGCACAACCTGGCCATGGGCATCGAGCCGCGCAGCATCAGCAAGCGCATCAAGGACCTGATCGACGGCGTGTACAGCGAAAAGGCCGGCAAGGAAGCCGACCGCCTGGCCGCCGAGAGCGCGCTGCGCGCCAGCGTGGAAGACATGAGCGAAAAAGACCTGGCGCGCGAGATCAAACGGCTGGAGAAGCTGATGCTGGAGCACGCGCGCAACCTCGAATTCGAAAAGGCCGCCGGCGTGCGCGATCAGTTGCACCACCTCAAGGCGCAGATTTTCGGCGCCCCCGGGGTGGACAACGTGGCCTGAAAACGGCGGTCGGCGTTCTGAAGCACAATGAGGTCAAAAGTACCCACGCAGGGGCCGGTGGTCAGAGCCGGGACGTGGGGAGGGTCACCCAGAACAATCACCAACCATGCCTGCTTCGGACGAACTGCGCGACCGCGCGCCCACGGCGACGGACACCCGCCTCTACCTGATCGAAGACGATCCCACCATCCTGCATTTTGTGCAGCAGACTTTGCTGCTGCGCCCACAGTGGCGCCTGCTCGGGCAGGCTGGCAGCCTCGCCGAGGCGCGGCGGCACGCGCTGACCGCCGAAGCCAACGTTTTCCTGGTGGATCTGGGCTTGCCCGATGGCCGGGGGGAAGAGGCGCTGCGCCTGCTGGCGCGCCACCAGCCCGAAGCCGAACTGCTGGTGTTCACCGTGTTCGGAGAAGAGTCGCGCCTGGTGGGCGCGCTGGAGGCGGGGGCCACCGGTTATGTGCTCAAGGGCTGTACGCCCGAGGAGCTGATCGCGGCCATCGAGCAGATCCGCGATGGCGGAGCGCCCATCTCGCCTTTGCTGGCCCGCCTGTTGCTCAAGCAGTTTCGCGCGGTGCGGGATTCGCTGCCCGATCATGCGCCCGATGACCCGGTTGAAGCTGTGCTGCTGTCCGAGCGCGAGAGCGAGGTGCTCAAGCTGGTGGCCAAGGGCTATGTGAACAAGGAGATTGCGCAGAAGCTCTGCATATCCCCGGCCACCGTGGGCACACACATCAAGAACCTGTACCGCAAGCTCGCGGTGCACAGCCGGGTGCAGGTGGTGCGCGTGGCGCAGGAGCGGGGACTGCTGTGAGATGGCTGCTGCGGCCTTTGCAGGCCGTGGCCCGGCTGCCGACCTACCTGTGGGGCGCGGTTCTGGTGCTGGCCCTGCTGCTGGTGCTGGCGCTGGTGACGCGCGTGCACAACCTGCCGGGCGCCGTTCAGATCACCCAGGCCGAGGTTCGCCTGGCGGGGCAGCCTGCCGATTCGGCGCAAACGCAAACCTTTCCGCACGTGTGGCACAACGAAACCCGTGACTGGGCCGGCGAGGCCAGTTACCTGCTGCAGCTGCCGCCCGAATTGCAGAGCCTGGCCGGCGGCCCGGGGCTTGCGCTGTTGCTGCCCCGCGTGGGGGTCCGGTTCCGGGTGCTGCTCAACGGCCACGAGGTGGCGGCCGAATGCTGGCGCCGCGGCCCGGGCTATTGCGATGCGGGCACCCGGGCGCAGGTGATCCTGCTGCCAGCGGGGCTGATGGCGAACAGGTGGGCCGACAACCGCATCGAGATCCAGTTGCAGGGCCAGCCTTTGCGCATCAGCGGTCTGTCGGCGGTCTGGGTCGGGCCACGGGATGCGCTGGTCCAGCGCCACCGCTGGCTGGACTGGTGGCAGGTGGAACTGACCTGGATGGTCACGGCTTCGGCCTTCATGATGGGCATCCTGTCCTTGCTGATCTGGGTGCGCACCACCGAGCGTCTCTTTGGCCTGCTGGGCGGGGGGCTGCTGGTGCTGACCCTGCGGCTGTGGCTGTCGACACCGGTGTTCGTGCCCGGACCGTTTGTTTTCTGGGACTACCTTCACAAACTCAGCTTCACGCTGTATTGCGGTTTTCTCTATCTGTTCATGTCGGAGTTGTTCGATTTCAGGCAGAGCCTGGTGCGCAAGGTGGTGCTGGTGATGATGGCGCTGGGCCCGGGGTGGCTGTTGCTGCTGGTCTGGACGCTGAACTACCAGCTGTACCGGCTCTGGACGGGCGTGATCGTGCTGGTGTGCCTGCTCGCCCTGATCAAGGTGATGCACCGTGCCCGCTGGGGCATGAACGTGAACCAGCGGCTGATGGTGGTGGTGGGTCTGGCGACCCTGGTCACGGGTTTGCGCGATTTCCTGGTGGTGCAGATGGGGTTGCCGGGTGACGCAGACATTCGCTGGATGACCCCGGGCAGCCTGCTGCTGATGTTTGCCATGGGCTGGGTGCTGGTGCGGCGCACGGCGCAGACCATGGAGCAGGTGGCCCGACACAACGCCGAGCTGGCTCGCAAAGTCAGCGAACGGGAGGATGAACTGCATGCCGTGTTTGACCGCCTGCGCGTGGTGGAGAACCAGCGCGTTCTCGATGCCGAGCGGCGCCGCCTGACTCGCGACATGCACGACGGTCTGGGCAGCCAGCTGGTGCAGACGCTCAATCTGGTGCGCAGCAGCGGTGCGCAGATCGACAGCGGTGCCGTCACTGCCATGATCCATCACGCGCTGGAGGAGCTGCGCATGACGCTGGACTCGCTGGAGCCGATGGAGGGTGATCTGCCGACCATCCTCGGTACGCTGCGCCAGCGCATCGCACCGGCATTGCAGGCCGCGCGCATCGAGCTGGACTGGCAGGTCGAAGAAGTGCCTGCGGTGCCCGCGCTGGAGGCGCGCGGCGTGATGCACCTGTTTCGCTGCCTGCAGGAGGTGTTTGCCAACGTGGTCAAGCATGCCCACGCCACCCGCGTGACGGTGCGCACCTGGACCGATGGCGGTCACGTGTTCCTCAGTGTTTGCGACAACGGTGCCGGCCTGGGCGAGGCGCCCGGTCTGGCGTTCCGGGAAGGAGGCCGGGGTATCCGCAACATCCGGTTGCGGGCGGTTGAAATCGGTGCCGAGGTGCGGTTTTTGCCGGCCAAGCCCGGCACCTGCGTGCGCTTTCGCTTTGACCTCATGGACAACGCCCCTTCAGCGACCTGACGCCCAGCGGGGTTTCGGGCGCACCGGGTGGACCGGGAGTGATCCGAGCAAAACACTCGGCTTTCCGATATACTCGACCAAAACAGTCGGGAACCTTCGACATATGGACCGCAAGAAGCGGTCGGGTGGGCGGAGAAGTGGTCGGGCCAGGCACTGGGTGCGGGTCCGGTTTTCAACGACGGTCAAGCCAGCTACAAGGAGCTTGAGATGCGCCTCACGACCAAAGGCCGCTTTGCGGTCACTGCCATGATCGATCTGGCCCTGCGCCAGAGCAATGGACCTGTCACGCTCGCGGCGATCAGCCAGCGGCAACAGATTTCGCTGTCCTACCTGGAGCAGCTGTTTGGCAAGCTGCGCCGCCACGAACTGGTGGAGTCCACCCGTGGCCCCGGTGGCGGCTACACCCTGGGCCGCAAGGCCGCCGAGATCACGGTGGCGGACATCATCGTCTCGGTCGACGAGCCCATCGACGCGACCCAGTGCGGTGGCAAGGAAAACTGCCTGGGAGATGGCAGCCGCTGCATGACCCACGAACTGTGGGCACAACTGAACGCCAAGATGGTGGATTTCCTCGACTCGGTGAGCTTGCAGTCGCTGGTGAACGAGCAGATTGCCAAAGGCGTGGTGGTGGAGAGCGTGCCCATGATCAAGCGCGCCATTTCCAGTGCCCCGGTGGTCAAGCCGATTCGGGTGAACGCGCCGAACTCGGTGTTCGCACTCGGGGGCGTTGCGCTGTCCAAATGAGCCGCGCTGGTGCAGGGCACCAGCACACCGCCGCCCACCAGGTCTGCCCTTCACCGGGGTGGGCGCAGCCTCGAAGTTCACCACCGAACCCCACCAAAAAACCCCAGCCACCATGAGCACGCCGCATTTCCCGATTTACATGGACTACAGCGCCACCAACCCCTGCGACCCTCGGGTGGTGGAGGCCATGATCCCCTGGTTGCGCGAGCACTTCGGCAACCCGGCCTCGCGCAGCCACGCCTGGGGCTGGGAGGCTGAAAAAGCCGTCGAGACCGCTCGCGAACAGGTGGCGGCCCTGATCAACGCCGATCCGCGCGAAATCGTCTGGACCAGCGGTGCGACCGAATCCAACAACCTGGCTTTGAAGGGTGCTGCGCACTTCTACCAGGGCAAGGGCAAGCACCTGATCACGGTCAAGACCGAGCACAAGGCCGTGCTGGACACCATGCGCGAGCTGGAGCGCCAGGGATTCGAAGTCACCTACCTGGATGTGCAAGCCGACGGTCTGCTCGATCTGGACGCTTTCAAGGCCGCGCTCCGGCCCGACACCATCCTGGCCTCGGTCATGTTCGTCAACAACGAGATCGGGGTCATTCAGGACATCGCGGCCATCGGCGCCATTTGCCGAGAGAAGGGCGTGATCTTCCACGTCGACGCGGCCCAGGCCACCGGCCGTGTGGACATCGACCTGCAGGCGCTGCCGGTTGACCTGATGAGCCTGACCGGCCACAAGACCTACGGCCCCAAGGGCATCGGCGCCCTGTACGTGCGCCGCAAGCCGCGCATCCGCATCGAGGCGCAGATGCACGGTGGTGGTCACGAGCGCGGCATGCGTTCGGGCACGCTGCCCACGCACCAGTGCGTGGGCATGGGCGAGGCTTACGCCATAGCCAAAAAAGAGATGCACGCCGAAAACCTGCGCATCAGGGCCCTGCACGACCGCATGCTGGC
>PNMN01000099.1 GCA_013823655.1 Comamonadaceae bacterium
TGAAGCACCTGGTTCAGGCCTGCTGTCTTCAGACATCCTGCAAGGGGCCGAACAGGTGACTTCCGGTGTAGGCGGTTCGCAGGCACCCAGCCGACCGCAAGCAGGGCACAGCCTCGTCGAGGAACAGGTCCAGCGACGCCAGGCTGCCACCCGGCAGCGCGACGAAACCGTCGATGGCGTCGGCTGCCTGCCACGCAAGGATATGCTCGACCGCATCGGTCGACGTGCCGACCACTTGCCAGTGGGCGGACGACACCACCTCGGGCAAGGCGAGCAGCGCATCCAGCGTGGGCCGGTCGCTGGCGATGCGACGCCGCAGCAGTTCGGCATGGGTGCGGCTGCGCACCGGTTGCGCCGCCACCGGAAAGTCCTCGGGCGTCAGGCGCCGGTCGGCGGGCAGGCCGTCCACCGCAATGCCCAGGATGGACGACAGCTTGGCCAGGCGTTGCGGACGGCCGAGGTGTTCATGCGCCTGCTCGAACAGGGCTTGCGCTTCATCGCGAGTGGGCGCCAGGTACAGGCTCAGACCCGGCAGCACGCGCACGGCTTCTGCCGAACGACCTGCCTGCACGGCCAGTTGTCGCAATGCGGTGCGCAAGTCGCGCGCTGCGTCCAGCGTGGGTGCGGCAGCGAACACCGCATCGGCATGGCGCGCGGCAAAGGCTCGCCCGTCTTCGGAAGCACCGGCCTGGAAGATCGGGACCCTTCCGAAGCGGCCCGCGGGCAGGGTGAGCGGCCCATGCACCTGGAAGTGGGTTCCCTGGTGGTGAATGGGGTGGATGGCCTGCGCATTTGCATACAGCCCGCCCTCGCGGTCCAGCTGCAGCGCGTCTGCGGGATAGCTGCCCAGCAGGGCCTGCACCACCTGCAGGCTTTCCTCGGCCTGCTGGTAGCGCGCACCCGCATCCAGGAACGGTCGATGGCCAAAGTTGCCCTGGCCTTCCAGGCCGGTGACCAGGTTCCAGGCGGCGCGCCCCCCACTGATGACCTGCAAGGACTCCAGCGTGCGCGCGATGTGAAAGGGCTCCTGGAAGCTGGTGGAGAGGGTGGTCACCACGCCGATGTGCCGGGTGGCACGCGCCACGCAGGCCAGCAGCAGCGTCGGGTCCAGCGCGCTGGTGCCCGGCCCCTGCGCCTGCGAGCTCGGGTCCAGGTACACCGTGTCCGGACGGAACACGAAGTCCAGGCGGGCGCGTTCGGCGCGCTGGGCCAGTTCCACATACAGGTCCACGTCGTGGTGACGCTCCACCAGGCTGTCGGCACGGCGCCAGGCGCTACCCGAGAGCCAGGTGCTGGCCAGCGAGAGGCCGACGATCAGGGGTGGGTTCATGTCGATGCTCCTTGTGGATGAGCGGCACCACGGGCAGCGCTTTGCAGGGAAGCCACCGGCACCACCAGCGGCGAACCGGTGACCGGGTCGCGCATCACCTGCGCCTGGATGCCGAATACCTCCTCCACCCGCTGCGGCGTGAGCAGCTCCGAAGGTGCGCCTGCGGCCACGATGCGGCCCTCCTTCATGGCGATCAGGTGGTGCGAATAGCGGGCCGCCAGGTTGAGGTCGTGCAGCACCATCACCAGCGACTTGCCCATGTCGGTGTTCAACTGCCGACACAGCTCCAGTACTTCGAGCTGGTGCGCGATGTCCAGGTAGGTGGTTGGCTCGTCAAGCATGAGAACATCGGTGTCCTGCGCCAGCACCAGTGCGATCCATACCCGTTGCCGCTGCCCCCCGGATAGTTGATCCACTAGGCGATCAGCGCTGTTGCTCAGGCCTGTTTCGGCCAGCGCGCGTTGCACGGCGGTCTCGTCCTGACGGCTCCACTGCCGCAGAAAGCCCTGGTAGGGAAAACGGCCGCGCGAGACCAGTTCGCGCACGCTGATGCCCGGCGGCACGGTGGACACCTGGGGCAGGAAGCCCAGGCGCTGTGCCAGTTCGCGGCGCCCGAATCCTGTCAGGGGGCGGCTGTCGAAGACCACCTGCCCAGCGCGGGGTTCAATCAGGCGGCACAGGGCACGCAGCAGGGTGGACTTGCCACAGCCGTTGGGTCCGATGATGGTGGTGATGGCCCCGCAGGGAATGTGCACGTCCAGCTGGTCGCAGACCACCCGCTGGTCGTAGGACAGGCGCAGGCCAGTGCCGACAAAAAGGGAATCCATCAGAGCGACCTCAGTCGGGGAATGGCGAACGCCAGGTACACGCCACCGATGAGTGCGGTCATCAGGCCCACCGGCAGGTTGAATTCAAACGGCAGCGCCTGGCTGATCACGTCCACACCCAGCAGCAGCAGCGCCCCGGTGAGCGCGGCCGACCACAGCGGGCGGCCGTGTTCGCCGGTCAGAAAAGCGGCCAGACGCGGTGCGGCCAGGGCGATGAAGGCGATCGGTCCGGCCGCTCCGGTGGCCAGCGAGGCCAGCAGCACGGCACAGAAGGCCATCAGTCCCTTGACCTTGAGGGCGTGCACGCCCAGTTGGCGCGCCAGGTCATCGCCCAGTTCCAGCAGCATGAGGCGGGTTTGCCCCAGCAGCACCACCGGCAGCACCAGCGCCAGGCCCACCAGCAACGGCAACACATGCTCCCAGGTGCGTGCGTTC
Source organism: Comamonadaceae bacterium (assembly GCA_013823655.1). Lineage (GTDB taxonomy): Bacteria > Pseudomonadota > Gammaproteobacteria > Burkholderiales > Burkholderiaceae_C > Hydrogenophaga. Next base: position 2,593 of record PNMN01000099.1, read on the forward strand.
AGCGAGCCGGACAGCCACAACTGTGCCGACAGCGCCTGCTCCAGCTCGCCACGCAGCAACACCGCCTCGTTCAGCGCCGACAGCGTGGCTCCGACGCCGATACCCACCAGCACCAGCCGGTAGCTGGCCACCGCGCCACCACGCAGCGACAGCGCGAACACGATCAACGCGGTGATCAGACCCGAACCCACGGCGAACACCGCCGAGGTCACGCTGGAGGTGCCACCGAGCACGAAGTAAACGACGGCGCCCGAGGCCGCGCCCGTGGTGAAGCCGATGACGTCCGGCGAGCCCAGCGGGTTGCGTGAGAGCGACTGGAAGATGGCCCCCGACACCGCCAGCGCCGCGCCGGTGAGCAAGGCTGTCAATACGCGCGGAAGCCGGATGTCCAGCACCACCTTGCGTTCCAATGACGAGCCCTCTCCCCAGACCACGATGTTCAGCACCTGCGGGATGCCCAGTGCAATGCGTCCGGTACCCAGGGCCAGCAAGACCATTCCGGCCAGTGCTACCAGAAGCAGCAGCACGATTACCAGTTGACGCGGCACCCATTGAACCGAGCACCGCCCCCAGCGAAGCACGCGCGTTGATTCCATTTCCAATGGGGCCATCACAGATCGGTCAACCGGTCACGCCGGGCCAGGATGACGAAGAAGGGTCCGCCGATCAAGGCCACCATCAGCCCGGCCCCCAGGTCCGCCGGCGGCGCCAGCAACCGGCCCGCCACATCGGCCAGCAGAAGGGTGAACACCGCCAGCAGCATGGACCAGCGCAGCAGCCGACGGTGGTTGGGGCCCACCAACGCCCGGGCCAGGTGCGGGGCGATCAGACCCAGAAACGCGATCGGGCCGACCGCTGCGGTGGACGCCCCGGCCAGCAGCACGATGGCCAGCAGCGACAGGCCCAGGATGCGGTGACGGTGCACCCCCAGGGCGGTACCCATGTCGGCGCCCAGACCCAGCGCGTCCAGATGCCCCGTCACATACACCGCCAGTGCCAGTCCCACGGTCACGAACGGCAGGGTGGTCCGCAAGACGTCGAGATCACGCCCCTCCAGCGCCCCAACCACCCAGTTGCGGTAGTGGTCGAACACCTGGTCGATGCTGTTGACCATGACCAACTGCGAGAACGACAAGCAGACCGCCGATACCGCCACCCCGGCCAGCACGATGCGGGTCGGACTGGAGCGCACACCGCCTGCGCCCGCCAGACCCAGCACCACCAGCCCCGCGAGGAACGCGCCCGCCATGGCGGCCAGGATCTGCACACCCATGGCCAGTTGACCGAATAGCGCCAGCGCTGCCACCACAGCCAGACTGGCCCCTGCGTTGACGCCGAGGATGCCCGGGTCGGCCAGCGCATTGCCCGTGACGGCCTGAATCAGCAGGCCCGCAGCACCGAGCGCCGCGCCGACCAGCAGGCCGGTCAGCAGGCGGGGCAGGCGCAGGTGCACCACCAGCAGGTGATCGGGGTTGTCCGGGTCGAAAGCGCGCAGCGCGTCCATCACCGTCGCCCAGGGCACCGGCTTGGAGCCGACAGCGAGACCGACCACCGACAGCAGCAACAGGCCCAGCACGAGCGCAGCCGCAATCAGACCCCGGCGGTGGGGTGCCAGTCCGTTGCGATCACCACCCGATCCGGTCATCGGGTGGTCGGGGCTTTGGCAAAGCGGCGACGGATCGAATCGAGGATCTCGTTGGCGCTGAAGTAGTCGATGCGGAAGGAGTTCTTGCCCAGTCCGTAGACCTGCTTGAGCTGCACCGCCGGCAGGCGCGCCAGCACCCGGTCGCGCAGCAGGGCATTCACATCGTTCTCATCCTGACGCAACAAAAATACCGTGCGCGCCTTGAGCGTGCTCAGGTGTTCGTATTGTGCTTTCACAAAATCGTCGGGCGTGTCCAGGCCGCTGTGCCAGCGTGGATCGGGTGCTTCCATGCGAAAACCCAGGGCTGCCAGCAAGACGCCGTGCGACCCCTGCGGCATGGCCACCGGATTGAGCATGCCCGGGCCGTTGTAGGCAACGATGGACGTGAGCCCATCAGGCACTCGGATGGTCTGGGCCACGCTGCGCGTCTTCTGTGCGAATTCGGCCACGCGCTGCTCAGCCCGGTCAGACAGGCCTGCGGCGCGGCCGAGCTGACGGGTCACCTCCTGCCAGCTGTTGGCCGCGTAATCAACCACGATGGTGGGGGCGATCTGCGAGAGCGCGCGCACCGATTCCAGGGCCGAATCGGCACCGCTGCTGGAAACTACGATGAGATCCGGTTTGATTAGGTACACCGCCTCCAGATCCACCGCGTTGAGCGCCCACATGCGCTGCACTTTTCGGTCCTCGGCAACAGCGGCCCACTGGTCGAAGAAGCGCTTGTTGCTATTGGTGGATGAGGCCACCACGGGCGCGTCGATGGCCAGCAGCGAGCCGGTGAGCGTGACGGACGCAGACAGGATGCGCCGGGGTTTTGCGGGGATGGTCACCTGTGATCCGTCGGGGTTGCGGTGCACCACCGGCCAGGTGGCGGGGGGCGTGACGGCCGATGCCGGGTGCGTCACAGCGGCCAACAGCAGGCCGGTGAGCGCAGCGAAGGAAAGGCGTCGGTTCATGAGTCGCTCCGAGGCGGTATGAGGACGTTGAGTTCGGGTCTGATGGCGTCGGGCACCGCATCATCCCATTGGTAGGACAGTGTTTCAAAGCGGGCGAAGCGCCGGAGATGGTCGTCGATGATGAACTGCATGGCGTGCATGCCTTCCTGGGTAGCGGCTTGCAGGTAAATGCTCAGCGACTGGTGGTCTCCCTTCATCACGCACTGGCCCTGGAGAAAGCGGACCCGCCCTTCGTGTTCGGCGAACTCGGCAGACACCTTGTGCGCAAAGTGGCGGCAGAGCTTGAGGATGTACTTGAAGGCTTCGGCGGTGGGGATCTGTGTGGATGCGTAGTTCACGGTGGTGGGGTGCTGTGTTTGTTCTGGGTGTGGCCGTGCGCCGGCCGCATGAGCCAGCGCATCGCTCGGGATATGGCGGGGAAGACCACCGATCCATGGTCTTCCCCGGCCAATGTTTCGGCTGTGAAGCTGATTCGTTGCTTGTTCAGTTCGCGCAACAGGCGTGCAAACCGTCCCTGGAGATCGCGCTCCTGGTGCATGGCCATGCGCTGGGCATCGTCTCCGGGCATGGCCCGCTCGTCTGCACCGATGCCCAAATAGAGCGTGCGGGCAACACAGTGTTCGGATAAGCCGGACAGTTGGTCCAGCAGCCAGCCATCGGCCCACCACAGCGATGGGCTGATGCTGAAGAACGCATGGAACCTGCCTGGTTGGTGCAGCAGCTTGTAGAGGGTGAACAACCCGCCGTACGAGTGACCGAGCAGGCCCACCTCGGAGAATGCCGCATCTTGCTTCTCCTCCAGCCAGGGCAATAGTCGCTCATCGAGCAACCGGGCAAATGTGTCGGCGTGTCCGCCCTGCCAGTTTGACGAGTTCGACTCCTGCGGCAGTGGCGGCAGATAGTCGTTTTTCCGCCGTTCCATGTCGTAGAAGCGTGTGTCCGGATAACCTAGGCCGACCACTGTGCACGCCGACAAATCACCGACGCCTCGCTCCATGCGAGTGTGCTGCATCAGAGCTGCGGGTACGGCGTTCAGGTTGCCATCGAGCAGGACCAGCAGGCGGTGGCCACTGGTTTGAACTTGCGCGCCAACGCGGCTGATCGACAGCAGCCAACGCTTGCCGCTGGTATGGTCCTGCCAGTCATACTGCTTGATGAAAGGCAGGATCAGCGCCTGCCCTTCTTGCGCCTGTGCGGTCACCGTCAGAACCGGTAGTCGAACCGAACGCCAATGGTGCGAGGGGCCCGTACGTCCTGCGAGGTCGTGCCCTGGAAGTAGGTGTTGACCACGTATTCGTCGAACAGGTTGTTCACGTAGGCACGGACCGATGCCTGCTTGTTGAAGGCATAGCTGGCACTGACGTCCACCAGGGTGTAGTCCCCCGCCTGGGCCCGCTGCCCGGCAATGGTGCCGGCGGCGTTCGAAATGTCCACGTGGTATGCGGCGACGTGTTTGGCATGGGCACCAAGCGTCCACTGTGGCGTCAGCCGGTGCGTCACGCCCACGCCGAAGGTGTGCGGCGCGGCATACGGCAGCTTGTTGCCCACGTAGGCGGTGTTGGCGGTGAATCGATCAACCTCGCCCGACTGGATGCTGGCGTTGGCGTAGACGTGCGTCGCGCTGCCCAGATCGGACGACACCTCGAACTCGATGCCACGGATAGTGGCTTCGTCGACGTTGGAGATCAAGGCTCCGTTCCTGACCTGGTAATCCTTGAATCCGTTGTTGAACAGGTTCACAGACCACGATCCCTTGCCGCCATTGAAACGCTGCTTCACGCTGGCTTCGAACGCGGTGACGTACTCTGCCTCGTAGATTGAGATGTTCCCGTCGTTGATGTCCATGCTGATGCCTGCCGGGTTGTAGCCCTTGCGCAGATTCAGGCCAAACACCGTCTGTGCGCCCAACTGGTAGCGGACACCGAACCGGGGCAACACATAGGTCTTGCTGGCATCGCGTGTCCTGGTCACCGTACCGTTGGTGATCGAACGGTCCTGCGATTCGCGCTCGACGCGACCGCCCGCGATCAGTGCCAGGTGCTTGCTCAACGGGTAGTCCACCTCACCGAAGAGCGAGGTGGCTGTGGTGTGTGTGTCGCCCGCGTAGCGGATCGCCCCGGCATAGGTTCTGGCGAGCACCGTCAGGTCATCCTTGAAGTGGGAAACCCCCACCATGGACTTGACGCCCGAGGTCGGCGAGGCCAGGTTCAGCCGCGCCTCCAGGCCCAGGCCGTCCTGTTTCGAGTTCGCGTTGAAGTAGTTATTCGTGTTGGTCGCGGCAGGCGCCGTCTGATTGTGCGTAAATCCCGCATCCAATCGAGAGGCCGACAGCAGCACATCCACCGAGCGGTTGGCATTGAACTGGTAGCTGGTGTTCGAAACCACGGCGTTCATCCGGGTGTCGCCGATGCGGTGATTCACCCTGTCCATGGACGCGATGTAGTTGCCGTCATCGCCCACGTTCACCTGGTTCAGGTACGGACCCTTTTGCGACTGGTGCTGCAGGTCCAGTCGGCTGATCAGGTCCGGGTTGCTCTTGGGTGCCCAGAGCAGCTTGGTCTTGATGTCGTTGCGCACCACCTTGTCCGGGTCCGACGAATAGTTCACCCCGGCGTTGGTGTTGTTGTCCACGTAGTCGATGAAGTGATCCCCGCGCGTGAGGTCGGCGCTCAGCCGGTAGGCCAGACTGTCGGACAGCGGGCCCGAGACCACCCCGGCGGCCTGGTTGAGCAGCTTGCCATTGGCCTCTTGCAGGCCCAGGCGGAGAGCACCCTCCGGCTTGAAGCTGGGATCCTTGGTCTTGAGCACGACGGCCCCGCCCACGGCCGAGCGGCCCTGCATGGTCGATTGCGGTCCCCGCAGCACCTCCACCTGCTCGACGTCCCACACGCCGTTGCTCAGCAGGTTGCCGCCGGTCCACACCTGGCTGACGCCGTCGATGATGATGGCCGTGCGGGCGCGCGTGGCACCCCTCCAGACCAGAGAAGAGAAACCCGGCCCCGCGCCGTTGCTGCCGCGGATGTTGGCCACGCCGCCGAACTCGCCGATGGTCACATTGGGCACTTCGGAGACCAGGTCCAGCACCGTCCCTTTGTCTTTGGCCGCGACCTCTTCGGCCGTGAATACCGTGACGGCGGAGACCGAATTGTGCTCACTGCGCCCCATTTTCTCGCCCATCACGGTCACGGTGGTCAGTTCCGGCACCGCCGGGGTCTGCGCGAACACCGGCGTGGCAAACAGCGCTCCCTGAATGGCCAGGGCCAGCGTGGTGGGGACGGGGTGGCACAGCTCGCGCAGCGTGCGGCGAGAAGCAAGAGAAACAGACATGGCAAAACTCCAGGACGGTTGACGTTGCACGGGATGTGACGGTGATCGCTATAATTGTGTTAACGATAATCGTTCTCATTGATGCTCGGTTATGAAAAACGGTCAATTGCTTCTGGACAGCACGCAAACCGCCTGCACGAGCCGAGGAATCCGGTGAACACCACGACGCCGCACCGATCAGGCGCATCCGATACCTTGATCGAAGAGGTAGACGGTCTGTGCGCCTTCGACACACTGGTCATCCAGTTGCAGATCCACGCCAACGACACACTCGAACGGCGCACACTGTCCCAGCGCTTCGACATGCCTGCGCAGCTGACGGTTATGTTGCTGCTCGAGGGCGATATCCGCGTCTCGATCAACCAGACCAGTTGCCTGATGTCGGCCCGCCAGGGACCGATCGGTTATCTCTGGCTCACCACCACACCGGGCACACTGGTGCGCCATATCCAGGCCGGGCAGCGTGTGCGCAAGGTCAATGTCACGGTGCCGCTGGAGAGGATGACCTGCATCCGGCTGCCCGAGCCACTGCGTGACCACATCCGTCTGGACGCGCCGCGCAGCGGTGTGGCCCGCTGGACACCGTCCCCGCACGCACTGCGTTGCGCCCAGGAAATCCTTACTCAGCAGGGTCACCAGGACAACAAGCATTCGCTGGAGGCCTACATTGCCGGCCTGTCCATGCTCCAGCAGGGGCTGCGCGCCACCCACGAAGTGCTGCGGCTCCCCGAAGACATCCCCACAGCCGCCCTCGGCGACCGCGACATGGATCGGGCCCGCCGGATCCGGGAAAAGATCCTGGCCGGTGCAATCCACCGGCACGCCACGCCATTGCAACTGGCGCAGGAACTGGGCATGAGCGTGAGCACCCTGCAGCGACTGTTCAAGGCCGCCTACGGCACATCGGTCGTGGAGTTCCAGCGCACCGAGCGTCTGAACACCGCGCGCGCGCAACTGATGGACGGCGGACTCACGGTCAGCGAAGCCGGTTACAGGGCGGGCTATTTGACGGTCTCGAACTTCTCGACCGCCTTCCAGCGCACCTTCGGCTACCCGCCGTCCGCCTGCGTGCGGCGCTGACCTGTCGGGTGTTGCGGCAACACCGCACGCGCGCGCAAAACGTCCCCGGAGAAGCCCCGCCGTCGGGCAGGATGTTCTGACCCTTGAGGTGTCCCGCCTGTCGGCTGCACAGGAAGGCACAGATCGCGCCGAACTCGGCGGGGTTGCCGAAGCACCGGGCCGAAATCTGCGCCACTTGCACGGCACGCACCTTCAGTCCATGTAAAAGTACCAAAATTTGGTATATTTTGGTACTTCAACAGGAGCTTGCCCTATGAGCCGAAACACATCCGTAACCCTCGGGTCGCACTTCGTCAGTTTCATTGATGCCCAAGTGCAGGGCGGGCGCTATGGCACGGCCAGCGATGTCGTCAGGGCAGGTTTGCGATTGCTGGAGGAGCACGAAGCCAAAGTGAAGGCGCTGCAAGATGCCCTACGCGTTGGCCTTGAATCCGGAGAGCCACGCCCGTTCGACTTCGAGGCTTTCAAGGCTCGTAAGCGTACAGGGTTTCAGGCGCGATGAAAGCCATTGCGTTTTCGCCAACGGCAGAGGCCGACATTGGCGAGATTTGGGACTACAGCGCCGATAGGTGGGGGCCAGACCAAGCCGACAGCGACACCGATGCAATTCGGGATGCGTGCTATGCGCTGGCCCGAGGAACAAAGCACGGTCGCCCTGCTGAGGTGCTGCCGGACTTCCAAAAGTACCTGTGCGGCTCGCATGTGGTCTATTTTCTGGACCACCCTGACCATTTGGACGTGATTCGCATCCCGCACCAACGGCAGGACGCCGAGCGGCATCTTTAGCCCATGCCGGGTCCGCTGTCCCTCTCGCGTCTGCTCCTGCTGGGGAAAGCTGTCGTGAGACAAGTCGGGGCAGCTGACTGGCGAGCATTCATTGCTGGATCACATGGCCGATGTCGCCGCTTGCTTTTTGGCTTCCCGAACGATATGGATGCCGAAGGCATTGCTGGATTGCACAGGCTCCGTCTATGAAAAACCGCCTTCAGGCGGTTTCTTTTTTTACTGAAGTTCGAGTCTGCGCTCGATTTTCTCTATTCGCTCGATGATCCGGTCGTAGCTGACATGTTGCTGCGCCGTGACCCCGGCTTGATGCCCCAAGTGTTGCATCATGGTTGCTTGGCCGGCTTCGAGGTTCACCAGGCGGTTTTTGAGTTCCCGCACATCGTCCTTCACCGTGCTGATGTCTGCGCGGATGCTCCGAAGGTGCTCAATGATGATGCTTTCGACGTTGTCCATGGTTTCAGTTTACTCCGTTGCTTCAAAAAACGAGATGCAGGCCGCTGTCACAACCCTGGCGAGCTGCGCAGCAGCGCGACGAAGGGCAACCCACCGG
>PNMN01000100.1 GCA_013823655.1 Comamonadaceae bacterium
ACGCTCTGGAAGTCGCGCACCATCATCGGGTAGGGGTGCGGGCCGGCCACGGTGCCGATGATGTAGAAGGTGTTGTCCACGTTGGCGACCCAGTCGCGCATGGCTTCGTTCAGCGCATCCTTCAGCGTCTTGCTGCCGCTCTCCACCGGCACCACGGTGGCGCCGAGCAGCTTCATGCGGTAGACGTTGGGGCTCTGGCGTTTCACGTCTTCGCTGCCCATGTAGACCACGCATTCCAGGCCGTAGCGCGCGCAGATGGTGGCCGTGGCCACGCCGTGCTGCCCGGCGCCGGTCTCGGCGATCACGCGCGGCTTGCCCATGCGCCTGGCGAGCATGGCCTGGCCGATCACGTTGTTGACCTTGTGGGCGCCGGTGTGGTTGAGGTCTTCGCGCTTGAGAAAAATCTGCGCGCCGCCCTGCTCGCGGCTCATGCGCGCGGCGTGATAGACCGGCGAAGGGCGGCCCACGAAGTGCGCGAGTTCGCTCTGGAATTCGGCCAGGAACTGTGGGTCGTGCTGGTACTGCGCGTAAGCGGCCTTCAGCTCGTTGATGGCGTGCGTGAGCGTCTCGCTCACGAAGCTGCCGCCGTAGATGCCGAAGTGGCCGCGCGCGTCGGGTTGCTGGTAGGTGTCCATGGGTGTCTCGGTACGAACTGGGTTCATGGGTCCGAGCGACCCTGAAAAGGTGTCAGCTCGGGCGGGAGAGGAGGGCGTCGGCCGCGCGCACGGCGGCGACGAATGCGTGAATCTTGTCGGCGTCCTTGATGCCCTTGAGGCCGCGACCTTCAGGATTCACCAGCTCGACGCCGGAACTCACGTCAACGGCCCAGGGCCGCACGCGGCTGATGCCATCGGTCACGTTTGCAGCGTCGAGTCCACCAGACAAAACGAGGCGAGAGCTGGCGTTTAGAAGCGGGTGTGACCACGGGAAAGCGTTCCAGTCGAAGGATTGACCGCCGCCGCCAAAACCTTCGACGTGGGCGTCGAGCAAGATGGCTTGTGCGGCAGAAAAGTCTTGCGCGTATTTTAGGAGATCAAAGTCCGCGCCGACGGGGCCGGTGGGTATGCGAGCGGCGCGCAGGAACGGGCGACCGGCGGCCAGGCAGTCGGCGGGGGTTTCGTCACCGTGGAACTGCAGCAGGGCGTTGGGCACGGCTTGCACGCCTTGAGAAATCCACTCGGGACTGGCGTTGACGAACAGCAGCACCGGCGTGACGAAAGCGGGTAGGCGGCGCGCCAGTTCACCCGCGCGCTCGGGCGACACGAAGCGCGGGCTGTGTGGGTACAAAACGAAGCCGATCGCGTCAACCCCGGCCTGTACCGCAACGTCTACATCCGCCTCGCGGGTGAGACCACAGATTTTGATACGGGTTCGAAAAGGTTTCATCGTCAGAAGTGACTCGTTCAAGGACACTGCGGAACCGGCTTGCCGGGCCGCCAGTGTCGCCCCTCGGGGGTGACGCCGCAGGCGGCGCGGGGGGAGCTATGGAAGCCAGTCGAAGGTCGGGGTTCTGTCGGGGATGTTCCACGACGGATCGTAGACCGGTCCAAGGAAGTACAGACCGTCGGGGGAGAAGGTGGGCGCGGCGGCATCGCGGCTTTTCGCGGCCAGCACCTCGGCCATCCACCCGGGAGGCCGCTTGCCACTGCCAATGGCGATCAGGCAGCCCATGATGTTGCGGATCATGTGGTGCAGGAAGGCCGAGGCTTCGAACTCGAAACGCCAATAGGCGCCGCGGCGGACGATCTGGATGCGCCGCATGTTCTTCACCGGGCTGTGGGCCTGGCACGAGGAAGCCCGGAACGAAGTGAAGTCGTGTTCGCCGAGCAAGGTTTCAGCGGCGACCAGCATGGCTTCTTGCTGCAAGGGGCGGAACACCCAGCCCACCTGACCCGCATCGACGCTGGGACGCACCGGGGATTCGAGCAGCACGTAGGCGTAGCGGCGCGATGTGGCGCAGGCGCGGGCGTGAAAACCGGGCGGCATCTGACGCGCCCACTGCACGGCCATGTCGGGCGGCAAAAAGCGGTTGGTGCCACGCACCCAGGCGCTGTCGGTGCGCTCCAGCGGGCAGTCGAAATGCACCACCTGCATCAGCCCGTGCACGCCAGCGTCGGTGCGGCCAGCGCACAGTGTGTGGACCGATTCGAGCGTGGTGAACTGGGCCAGGGCCCGTTCCAGCCGGTCCTGCACGGTGTTGCCGCTGGGCTGGCTTTGCCAGCCTTCGTAGCCGCGACCGTTGTAGCTCACGCCCAGCGCGATGCGCTGCAGCGGTGGGGGGATCGCCGCTGTGCCGCCAGGCACGGGTTGCGCAGATGAAGAGGGCAACGGTGGCGGCAAGTGGTCAGCGAAGGGCGCTCAGGCCAGATCGTTCAGGAAACTGCCGGCCTTGGTCTTGAGGGCACCAGAGGCTTCGGCCAGCACCTCTTCGGCCAGTGAACGCGCGCCCTCCAGGTCGCCGATGGCACGGAACTCTTCGGCCAGCGAGAGCTTGGTCTCCAGCGGGTTCTCGGCCGTCAGACGGCCCAGCTCGGACGGGGTGAAGTCGGTCGCGGGTGGCGGTGTTTTGTCGCCCAGGTCGAGGTTGATGTTGCTGAGGTCGAACGACAGCATTTCGGGCGCGACCGGGGGCGCCACGGCGGCTGGTGCGGCTGCAAAACCCATGTCCAGAGCGGGTTCATGGGCGGTGACCGGGGCCGCAGGCTGCGGCGGCACGTCCAGGGAGAAGTCGGGCAGCACTTCGTTGTCGTCAAAAGTGACCTGGCCTGGTGTGACCATGCTGGCCCCTGCGACCGGCGCATCCGCCTTGGCCTGCTCCAGCGCCACCGGTGCCGACGGGAAGTCCAGGTCGAAGTCCATCGGCATGGAGCGGGAATCGATCATGTCCTCTGTCGGCCTGCTGGTCAGCGCTTCGGTGGTGTTCAGATCGTCCATGCCCGACATGGCGGCGTCTGGCGGCACGGAGGGGTTCAGCTGGGCATGCCCGGAGGGTTCGTCCAGGTCCAGGTCCAGTGCCATGTCGAGGCCGACCGCCGGCGCCACCGTGACGGTGCCGGGGCGGGTGTGCTGGGTCAGCGTGCTGCTGCCAAACGGCACCGTGGCCATGCCGGTGGTTCCGCCTGGGGCGCCGGGTTTGGGGGTGGGGCTGCCGCCGGGCTGGTACAGCGGGTTGCCTGGGTCCAGTTCCTTGCCCAGGTCGCAGGCATGCTCCCACTCGGGACCTTGCCCCTGGGTCAGGCCAAAGGCTTCGGTCGCCACGACCTCGAAGGCCTTGGCGTCCCGGCGCTTGGCATAGATTTCCAGCAGCTTGTTGTGGATGGCCACGCGCGTCGGGGTGCTGCGCATGGCTTCTTTGAGGATTTCCTCGGCCTGCAGGTCGCGGCCATAGGCCAGGTAGACGTCGGCCTCGGCCACCGGATCCACGTCCCCGGCGGCATCGAGCTGGCTGGGCGAATAGACCATGGACGAGCCCGAGGCAGAGGCCTCGGCGGTGTCGATGCGCTGGCCACCGCTGGAGCCGAAGAACGAATCGGGTTGCAGGCGGCTTTCGAGGAAGGAGCTGTCCACGCCCGACCCCTTTTTCTGCTGGCGCAGGCGGTAGAAGCCAAAACCGGCCAGCAAGGCCAGCAGGCCACCGGCGGCAGGCAGCACCAGCGGGTTGTCGCCGAGTTGGGCCATGAAGCTGGGCTCTTCGGCGGCGGGTGCTGGTGCGGGCAGGGCGGCGGGGGCCGGCGTGGCGGGTGTCGGCGTCTGCACGGCAGGGGCTGCCGTTTCGGTGGGCGCAGCGGCCACGGTGGCGGTCGTTGTGGGCGTGCTCACCGGGGCGGTGGCGACCGCGCCTGGCACGCTCAGGCCCGGCGTGGTGGGTGTTCCTGCGGTCGGCGCGGTCGGTGCGGTGGCCGCAACGGTGCTGGTGCCCAGCTTCGCCAGGTCTTCGATGTTGCGTGAAATCTCGGCCGCGCGACTGGCCGCTTCTTTGGCCTGGCGCTCCTGGGCGATCTTGGCTTCTTCGCTGGCCTGGCTCGGCGTGCTGCCTTTCGACAGGGTCAGTTTGTCCTGCGTCGGCGCAGCGGGTTTTTTGTCTTGCACCTCGGCCTGCACGCGGCCTGCAGCCTGGCGATCTGCACCGCCGACGTTGGCGTCAGGCACGCTGCCCGCCAGACGCCGACGGAATTCGTTGAAGTCGCGGCTTTGCGCTGCGATCACCTGTCGGGCTTCGTCGACCGGGATGGCGCTGGCCTGTGCTTGTTCGGGCAGGTCAAGGACCGCACCCGCCTTGATGCGGTTGACGTTGCCGTCGATGAAGGCATTGGGGTTGGCGCGCAGCATGGCCACCAGCATCTGGTCCAGCGACACATTGGCCGGTTTGTTTCTGGTTGCAATGCGGCTGGCTGTTTCCCCGGCGCGCACGCGCAGCTGTTGACCAGCGTCTGTGTCGGCCGCAGGGGCTGGTTTTGCCGCAACGGGTGTCTGCGCACGAGTCGGTGCAGGTGAGGGGGCTGGGGCCGACCTGGGTGCTGGCGCGGCCTGGGCAGGTTCGGGGCGGGCCACGGGTGCCGGGGCACTCACGGCGGCTGGCGGGGCCGCAGGGCGTGCCACAGGGGCCTGAACCGGTGCGGGTTGCGCGGAAACCGCCGGTGCCAGAGGGGCGGGTGTGGAGGCCTGGCGCAGGTTGGGCGGATCGAACAGCAAGGTGTAATCGCGCACGATGCGACCGGACGCCCAGTTGACCTCCAGGATCATGTCCATGAACGGCTCGTTGACCGGGCGCGTGCTGGACAACCGCAGGTACTGCGCACCGTTGGCGCGGCGTTGCAGGCTGACCTGCAGGTCGCCCAGGGCGGGGTTGATTTCCATGCCGGCGGCGCGGAAGGCCTCGGCCGACGCCAGGCCGACGCGCAGGCTGGACGCTTCTTCGGCCGTGATTTCCGGCACTTCGATCTCCGCCCGCAGAGGCTCACCGAGTGCCGACTGGACCACGATCCGGCCCAGGGCCAGCGCCTGGGCCTCACTGTGAAGGGTCAGGCCGGTGCACAGCAGCACCGCAGCGGCAACCGCATGTAACCGCGCAAGACCGCGCAGACCGGATTTTTCGGGGCTGACGGAGACCTGTGGGGATGGGGTGTGGCGGGGGGTGATGGGCACGTGTACCTCGACGTAAAAAACCGAGAATTGACCATAACATCAACGCATTACGGTGACAAGCTGAGAATCCGCTTGAGTTTCCAGGGGGTGCTTTGCCGACCTCGGTCGGTGTCCCTGCGTTGTGCCATCGCAACGACGAAGTCGGCCCCAGGGCCGACTTCGTCGCCATGCCTGGTTGCAAATCAGGCGCTCAGCAAAATGCGCAGCATGCGGCGCAGCGGTTCGGCAGCGCCCCAGAGCAGCTGGTCGCCGATGGTGAACGCGCCCACGTATTCCAGGCCCATGGCCAGTTTGCGGATGCGGCCCACCGGGATGGTCATGGTGCCGGTCACGGCCACCGGCGTCAGGTCCCTGATGGTGGCTTCGCGGGTGTTCGGCACCACCTTGGCCCAGGGGTTGTCGGCGGCGATCATGGCTTCGATGTCGGCCACCGGCACGTTTTTCTTGAGCTTGAAGGTCAGGGCCTGGCTGTGGCAGCGCATGGCACCCACGCGCACGCAGAAACCATCCACCGGAATGGCGGCCGAGCCGAAGCCCTCGCCCATGCCCAGGATCTTGTTGGTCTCGGCCATGCCTTTCCATTCTTCCTTGGACGTGCCCCAACCGGGTTCGTCCCGGTTCTTGCCGATCCCCAGGTCCTTGTCGATCCAGGGGATCAGCGAGCCGCCCAGCGGCACGCCGAAGTTGGCGGTTTCGGCGCCGGTGAGGCTGCGTTGCTTGGCAATGACCTTGCGATCAATTTCCAGGATCGCGCTCTTGGGGTCGTCCAGCAGGGTCTTCACTTCGGCGTTGAGGGTGCCGTACTGCGTCAGCAGCTCGCGCATGTGCTGGGCACCACCGCCCGAAGCGGCCTGGTAGGTCTGGGTGCTCATCCACTCGACCAGACCGGCCTTGTACAGCGCGCCCACGCCCATCAGCATGCAGCTCACGGTGCAGTTGCCGCCGACCCAGTTCTTGCCGCCCTTGCCCAGCGCATCCTTGATCACCGGCAGGTTGACCGGGTCCAGGATGATGACGGCGTCCTTTTCCATGCGCAGGGCAGAGGCGGCGTCGATCCAGTGACCGTTCCAGCCCGCGGCACGCAGCCTGGGGTAGACCTCGTTGGTGTAGTCACCGCCCTGAGCGGTGATGATGATCTCGCAGCGCTGGAGGGCGGCGATGTCGTGTGCGTCCTGCAGCGTGGTTTCGTTCTTCGCCATCGCGGGGGCTTTGCCGCCGGCGTTGGAGGTGGAGAAGAACAGCGGTTCGATCAGGTCGAAGTCTTTTTCCTCGACCATGCGATCCATCAACACCGAGCCGACCATGCCACGCCAGCCGACCAGACCAACCAACTTGCTCATTTGAAAACACCCTTTCAAGTTAAGAAACAGTGCCAGACCAGACTGTTTTCACCCGGCTCGTCTGGCCGGGGAGGGCGCACGACGATGCCGGAGCTGGATCAGCCCTTAATGGTCGTGGTTTTGAAGGTGATTGCGCGCGATGCCACACCGGCCAGGGCGGCGGGTGCTGTGTTCAGGGCGAACGGGCGGGCGGCAAACATGGGCGTGATTGTAGCGGAGCATGGCTTGACGCCAGCTGACTTGGTGGGGACGTGACTTGGTGGGGACGTTGTGCGATGCAGGTTGAACGTTCAGCGCGAACAACGGATACCAAGGCTCAACGCTCAACGCTCAACGCTCAACGCTCAACGCTCAACGCTCAACGCTCAACGCTCAACGCTCAACGCTCAACGCTCAACGCTCAACGCTCAACGCTCAACGCTCAACGCCTTGACCACCGCGTCCCCCATCTGTGCGGTGCCGACCTTGGTCGTGCCTTCGCTCCAGATGTCCGGGGTGCGCAGACCTTGTGCCAGCACCTTCTGCACAGCCGCTTCGATGCGCTGCGCGGTGGCTTCCTGGTTCAGGCTGAAGCGCAGCATCATGGCCGCGCTCAGGATGGTGGCCAGCGGGTTGGCGATGCCTTTGCCCGCGATGTCGGGCGCGCTGCCGTGGCTGGGTTCGTACAGGCCCTGGTTCTGGCTGTTGAGCGAGGCCGATGGCAGCATGCCGATGGAGCCGGTGAGCATGGAGGCTTCGTCGGACAGGATGTCGCCGAACATGTTGCCGGTCACCACCACGTCGAAGGCCTTCGGGGCTTTCACCAGTTGCATGGCGGCGTTGTCCACGTACATGTGCTGCAGCTCCACGTCGGGGTACTGGGCGTGCACTTCGGTGACCACGTCTTTCCAGAACTGGAAGGTTTCCAGCACGTTGGCCTTGTCCACGCTGGTCACCTGTTGCGCTTGCGCGCGGCCTGGAAGGCGACGTGGGCGATGCGCTCGATCTCGGGCTTGCTGTAGCGCATGGTGTCGAAGGCTTCTTCGGCACCGGGGAAATGGCCGTCCACCGCGACGCGGCGGCCACGCGGCTGGCCGAAGTAAATGTCGCCGGTCAGCTCGCGGATGATCAGGATGTCCAGCCCCGCGATCAGCTCCGGCTTGAGGCTGGAAGCGCCGACCAGCTGCTCGTAGCAGATGGCCGGGCGGAAGTTGGCGAACAGGCCCAGGTGCTTGCGCAAGCCCAGGATGGCCTGCTCGGGGCGCAGCGGGCGGTCCAGCTTGTCGTACTTCCAGTCGCCCACGGCACCGAACAGGATGGCGTCGGACGCCTTGGCGAGATCGAGCGTGGACTCGGGCAGCGGGTGGCCGTGCGCCTCGTAGGCGGCACCGCCGACCAGGGCGGTTTCCATCTCGAACGGGAGGTCGAGTGCCTGGAGGACTTTGACCGCTTCGGCGACGATTTCGGTGCCGATGCCGTCACCCGGGAGAACTGCGATTTTCATAAGTGCTGTTGGAGTGAGGTGTTTCTTTGCCAGGTTGCCGTGGAACCGGCTTTGCCGGGCCACAGGCAAGGCCCCCTTGAGGGGGTGACGCCGCAGGCGGCGCGGGGGTGTTACATGGTTTTCGCCAGCCAGGGCTTGGTCGCCAGGCGTTGTGCCTCGAAGGCCGCGATCTTGTCCTTGTGGCGCAGCGTCAGGCCGATGTCGTCGAAACCGTTGAGCAGGCAGTACTTGCGGAAGGCGTTGACCTCGAACGGGATCTCTGCACCCTGCGGCTTGACGATCACCTGGCGTTCCAGATCGACGGCCAGCTGGTAGCCCGGGAAAGCCACCACTTCGTCGAACAGCTGGGCCACCACGGCCTCGGGCAGCACGATGGGCAGCAGGCCGTTCTTGAAGCAGTTGTTGAAAAAAATGTCGGCGTAGCTGGGGGCGATGATGGCGCGAAAGCCGTACTGGTCGATGGCCCAGGGCGCGTGTTCGCGGCTGGAGCCGCAGCCAAAGTTCTTGCGCGCCAGCAGCACGGACGCGCCCGCGTAGCGCGGCTGGTTGAGCACGAAGTCCGGGTTGGGTTGGCGGGTGGACGCGTCCTGGCCGGGTTCGCCCTTGTCGAGGTAGCGCCACTCGTCAAACAGATTGGGGCCGAAGCCGGTCTTGCGGATCGACTTGAGGAACTGCTTGGGGATGATGGCGTCGGTGTCGACGTTCTCGCGGTCCATCGGGGCCACCAGGCCCTTGTGGAGGGTGAATTTCTGCATGGTGTGGTCTGCGGGGTTACTTGGCGACGCCCTGAATCTTCTCGCCGGCCTTTTCAATGCCCTTGCCTGCGGCCGTGCCAACTTCCTTGGCGTCCTGCTTGACGCCCGACCAGGTGTTGCACCCGGCCAGCGTCAGCGAGAGGGCGGCGAATGCGGTGGCTATCCATGCGATGCGTTTCATGTGGGTCTCCTGAGGGGGGGTGGGGCGGAGTGGTCAGGCGATGGTGCGCACGTCCACGAAGTGGCCGTGCACCGCTGCCGCAGCGGCCATGGCCGGTGAAACCAGGTGGGTGCGGCCACCGGCGCCCTGGCGGCCTTCGAAATTGCGGTTGCTGGTGGAAGCACAGCGCTCGCCCGGTTCCAGCCGGTCGGCGTTCATGGCCAGGCACATCGAGCAGCCGGGCTCGCGCCACTCGAAGCCTGCGGCCTTGAAGATCTCGTGCAGGCCTTCGCGCTCGGCCTGTTCTTTCACCAGGCCAGAGCCGGGCACGACCATGGCGAGTTTGATGTTCTTCGCCACTTTCTGCCCCAGCTTTTTCACGACCGCAGCGGCTTCTCGCATGTCTTCGATGCGGCTGTTGGTGCAGGAGCCGATGAACACCTTGTCCACGAAGATGTCGTTCAGCGCCTTGCCGGGTTCCAGCGCCATGTAGGTCAGCGCGCGTTCGATGGCGCCGCGCTTGTTCGGGTCCTTTTCCCTGTCGGGGTCGGGCACGCGGGCGTCGATGCCCAGCACCATCTCGGGCGAGGTGCCCCAGGTCACTTGCGGCACGATCTGGCTGGCGTCGAGCTCGACCACGGTGTCGAAGACCGCGTCGGTGTCGGACTGCAGCGTCTTCCAGTAGGCCACGGCCTGGTCCCACTCCAGGCCGGTCGGCGAGAGTGGACGGCCTTTGACGTAGTCGATGGTCTTCTCGTCCACCGCCACCAGGCCGGCGCGCGCACCGCCTTCAATGGCCATGTTGCAGACCGTCATGCGGCCTTCCATGCTGAGCGCGCGGATCGCCGACCCACCGAACTCGATGGTGTAGCCGGTGCCGCCGGCGGTGCCGATCTGGCCGATGATGGCCAGCACGATGTCCTTCGCGGTGACGCCCTTGGCGAGCTGACCTTCCACCTTGACCAGCATGTTCCTGGCCTTCTTGGCCAGCAGGGTCTGTGTGGCCATCACGTGCTCGACCTCGCTGGTGCCGATGCCGTGCGCCAGCGCGCCGAAAGCACCGTGGGTGCTGGTGTGGCTGTCGCCGCAGACCACCGTCATGCCGGGCAGCGTAGCGCCGTTCTCCGGCCCGATCACGTGCACGATGCCCTGGCGTTTGGACATGAAGGGGAAGAAGGCCGCCGCACCGAACTCGGCGATGTTGCTGTTGAGCGTGGTGATCTGCTCTTTGCTGATCGGGTCGGTGATGCCGTCGTAGCCTTGGTCCCAGCCGGTGGTGGGGGTGTTGTGGTCGGCGGTGGCCACGATCGAACTCACGCGCCAGACTTTGCGACCGGCCTGGCGCAGGCCCTCGAAGGCCTGCGGGCTGGTGACCTCGTGCACCAGGTGGCGGTCGATGTAGAGCACGGCGGTGCCGTCGTCTTCGGTGTGGACGACGTGTTCGTCCCAGATCTTGTCGTAGAGCGTGCGTCCCATGGGGGTCCTGTGGGGTCTTGTGAGCCCCTGATTTTATGTGCTTCGAATGGAAAACGCCCGCAGCGCGGTGCGCGTGCGGGCGTTTGTGCGGGGTTCTGCGCTCGTGGCCGCAGTCCCGGACGGATCAGCGCTGTGCCAGTGGCTGCACGTCGCGACGCCCCGAGCCGGTGAACAGCTGGCGCGGGCGACCGATCTTGTACTCGGGGTCGCTGATCATTTCGTTGAGCTGGGCGATCCAGCCCACGGTGCGGGCGAGCGCGAAGATGCCGGTGAACAGGTTCACCGGGATGCCGATGGCGCGCTGCACGATGCCGGAGTAGAAATCCACGTTC
>PNMN01000101.1 GCA_013823655.1 Comamonadaceae bacterium
TCAAGGGGGCAACGCGGTGCGGCCTGGCAAAGCCAGTTCCGCCGCGTTCTGGGTTGGGGCGTTTCGCGCCGGAGCCGCTGGACCATGACCGTTGTCAAACCGGCTTGGTAAGCTCGGTGCATGAAAAAGACCACGCCTCGCCCCACCGTCAACGCCCCGCATGAAGTCCGCATCATCGGCGGCCAGTGGAAGCGCACGCCCTTGCCGGTGACCGACCGCCCGGGCCTGCGCCCCACACCCGTGCGCGTGCGCGAGACGCTGTTCAACTGGCTGGGACAGGACCTCACCGGCCTGCGCTGCGTGGATGCGTTTGCCGGCACCGGCGCGTTGGGCCTGGAGGCCGCATCGCGCGGCGCTGCCGAGGTGGTGCTGGTGGAAAACGATCCGGTGCTGGTCAAGAACCTGCTGGCCCTCAAGGCCCGCCTCAAGGCCGAGGCGGTCACGGTGGAGCGCGGCGATGGCCTTGCCGGGCTGCAACGGCGGCAAGGTCTGGACGTCGTGTTCCTCGACCCGCCGTTCGCCGAGGGCCACAACGACGCCCTGTTCAGCGCCGCTTTGCAGGCCGCTCGCCAGGCCTTGAAGAGCGACGGCATGGTCTACCTGGAAGCTCCGCGCACCTGGAGCGACGACGAACTGGCCCAGTTGGGTCTGCAACTGCACCGTCAGGGCAAGGCAGGCCAGGTGGCCTTTCACCTGTTGCGGCTGTTGCCGGTGCAGTGATGCGCTGCGCAGGGCCTCGCGCATAATTCCGCCATGAATTCCGTGCTCTCTCCGGCCTCCGGCACCCCGCGCATCGCGGTCTACAGCGGCACTTTCGATCCACTGACGCTGGGCCACGAAGATGTGGCGCGGCGCGCGGCGACCCTGTTCGACGAAGTCATCATCGCGGTGGCCGCCGCCCACCACAAAAAAACCCGTTTCAGTCTGAAAGAGCGCATGGACATGGCCGCCGCTGCCACCGCTGGCACGGCGGGCCGCATCCGCGTGCTGCCGTTTGACGGCCTGATCATGGACTTCTGCCGCCAGCAGGGTGCCTGTGCCGTGGTGCGCGGCATCCGCAACCTGACCGACTTCGACTACGAAGCGCAGATGGCGGCGATGAACCGCAAGCTCAACCCGGCGGTGGAAACCGTGTTTCTGCTGCCGCAGGCCGAGCTGCAGTGCATCTCCAGCACGCTGGTGCGCGAGATCGCCACACTCGGTGGTGACGTGTCTCGGATGGTCAGCCCGGTGGTGGCGGCTCGCCTGCAGCCCAGTCCACTTCAGGCATGAACAACCGCCCCCACGCTCCCCACTTCATGTGGTTCCCTGCCCCCCAGCGGGGCGTGGCCTTGCTTGGGGCGGCCCGGCGCGGCGGCCAGGAGGCATCGCCATGGCCCTGATGATCACAGCCGAGTGCATCAACTGCGACGTCTGCGAGCCCGAATGCCCGAACCAGGCGATTTCGATGGGCGAGGACTTCTACCAGATCGACCCAAAACGCTGCACCGAATGTGTGGGTCATTTCGATGAACCCCAATGCGTTCAGGTCTGCCCGGTCGAGTGCATCCCGGTCGATCCGGCGCACACGGAAAACCACGAGACGCTCTGGCAGCGATACCAACGGCTGCAGGCGGCCGGTCAGTCGCTGGGCGCCACCGGGCCGGTGGTGCTGCCGTCTTCGACAGCCTGAGGCGCCGCCATCGGTTTCGGCGGTTTGGGTCGCGGCGGCTTGCTGGTGTGGATCAGCGCCGTGGCTTTGTCCATCTCCCCGGTGATCAGTTGCGGCAGCGCCTTCATTGAGCGGTCCAGCGCCTGCGCGATGGCGATGCGGTCGTCTGGTGACGGTTTCTTGAGCACCCAGTTGGCCACCTCGTTCTTGTCGCCCGGATGGCCGATGCCGATGCGCAAGCGCCAGTAGTCGGCACTGCCCAGCTGGGCGTGGATGTCGCGCAGACCGTTGTGCCCCGCGTGCCCACCACCCTTCTTGAGCTTGGCCTCGCCGGGCGGCAGGTCCAGTTCGTCATGCACCACCAGCACCTGTTCGGGGGTGATCTTGAAGAAGCGCGCCAGCGACGCCACCGACTTGCCCGAGAGGTTCATGAAGGTCTGCGGCTCCACCAGCCAGACGCTCTGGCCACCCACGCTGGCACGCGCCACCAGACCAAAGTGGCCACGCTCCATCTGGAGCGGGGCCTTGAGCTGGCGCGCAGCTTGGTCCACCCACCAGAAGCCGGCGTTGTGGCGCGTGTGTTCGTATTCCGGGCCCGGGTTGCCCAGTCCGGCAATCAGCTTGATCATGGATCGATTATCCGAGAGGCGGTTGCGGTCAAGAAAAAAGGCCCGCGCGAGCGGGCCTTTGCAGAGCGGTCTGGCAGCAAGCCGCCAGGGGCACGAATCACTTCTTGCCCTTGCCCTTTTTCTTGTCGTCCGCAGCGGCAACCACCGGGGCAGCGACCACTTCGACCAGCGGGGCCACCATGGTGGCAACGGTCAGGTTGCTGCGGCCATGCAGCACCAGCTTGACGCCCTTGGGCAGCACGATGTCACCGGTGTGGATGGCGGAACCGGTTGTGGCTTTGCTCAGGTCCACGGCGATGTGTTCGGGCAACTGGGTGGCCAGGCACTCGATTTCGATCTCGGTCATGACGTGGCTCACCACGCACTTGTCGGTCTTGACGGCGGGCGACTCTTCGGCGCCGACGAAATGCAGCGGCACCTTCTTGTGCAGGCGGGTCTTGTCGTCCACGCGCTGGAAGTCGATGTGCAGAACCTGCGGTTTGTAGGGGTGGTACTGCACATCGCGCAGCAGCACCCTCTGGACCTTGCCGGCCAGTTCCATGTCGAGGATGGAAGCGTGGAAGGTTTCTTTCTTCAGTGCGTGCCACAGGGCGTTGTGATCGAGTTCGATCATCTCGGCCTTGGCCTCACCACCAAAAACGATACCGGGCGCGCGACCGGTGATGCGCAGACGGCGGCTCGCACCCGTACCCTGCTTGACGCGCTCAAAAGCGACAATTTGCATGACTGACTCCTGTTGAGGGGTTCCGCGACCAGAACGCCTCGGGTTGAAAAAGGCCACCCACTTTCAATGTGGAGGGCGGCCCGCTTTTTGCTGCTGTCAGGGCCTCAGAAAAGGTTGTCCTGATCGGCAAACAAACTCATGACCGACTCACCCGAGGCGATGCGCGCGATGGTCTCGGCCATCAGCGGTGCCACGGAAAGTTGGCGAATCTTGGGGCAGGCCTGTGCTGCCTGAGAGAGGGGAATGGTGTTGGTCACCACCACCTCATCGAGCGCATTGCCCTTGGCAATGCGCTCGATGGCCGGACCCGAAAAGATCGGGTGCGTGCAGTAGGCGTACACGTGTTTGGCCCCGCGCTCTTTCAGTACCTCGGCGGCTTTGACCAGCGTGCCGGCGGTGTCGATCATGTCGTCCATGATCACGCAGTTGCGGCCTTCGATGTCGCCGATCACGTGCATCACTTCCGACACGTTGGCCTTCGGGCGGCGCTTGTCGATGATGGCCATGTCGCAGCCCAGCTGTTTGGCCAGCGCGCGGGCGCGCACCACGCCACCGACGTCGGGCGAGACCACCAGCAGGTCTTCGTAGTTCTTGGTGCGCAGGTCGCCCAGCAGCACCGGCGAGGCGTAGATGTTGTCCACCGGGATGTCAAAAAACCCCTGGATCTGGTCGGCGTGCAGGTCCATGGTCAGCACGCGGGCCACGCCCACCGACTGCAGCATGTTGGCCACCACCTTGGCCGTGATCGGCACGCGGCTCGAACGCGGGCGGCGGTCCTGGCGGGCGTAACCGTAGTAGGGGATGACGGCGGAAATGCGCTCGGCCGAGGCGCGCTTGAGCGCATCGACCATGATCAGCAGTTCCATCAGGTTGTCGTTGGTCGGCATGCAGGTGGACTGGATCACGAACACGTGGCGCGCGCGCACGTTCTGGGTGATCTCGACCGTGACTTCGCCATCGGAGAAGCGGCCCACGTTGGCCGAACCCAGCTGGGTGTTCAGGTGATGGGCGATCTCGGCCGCCAGCACCGGGTTGGCGTTGCCGGTGAAGATCATGAAATCCGGCGACTGGATGTTGGACATGTTCACGGCTGGCATGGATGCCCGGTGGGGCGTGTATGGAGAAAAAGAGGCCGCAAAGAGACTGTTCAAGCAGTGTCTGGCGGCCTGTTTCTGTGGCGCTGTTAAAAATCTGGCAGGGGAGGAAGGACTCGAACCCTCGCATGCTGGAATCAAAATCCAGTGCCTTTACCAACTTGGCGACTCCCCTACGCAGGTCACCTGTTCGGCTGAACAGACAACCTCAAAACTGTCGCAGGTTGCGCATCAACTGCCTGGGCTGATGGGCTTCCGGATTCTATCCGGTGCACCAGTCAAGCAATGGATGTGCCTCCATGTTGCTGCATTCGCGAACGTTCCAGTTGCCTGGAGCGCCGGACAATACCTTCGAATGCTGCATGTGTGCAAACACCGCCGTTCCCGAACCGGTCATGCGCCCCTGCAAACCCTGGCTTTGCAGCCACTGTATGCAATGCCCGACGTCGGGGCAGAGCGCCTGCGCCACGGGCTGAAGGTCGTTGTGTCCGGCTTCCAGAAGTTTCTGGAGATTGAAACATCCACCGTCAGAAGCGTCGTTTGCAGCAAAGCCCTGGATTGTAGCAGTTTTTGTGTCGCGCTTCAGGTCTGGTGATCCGAAAATGCGTTGCGTGGACGCGCCGCCGGGTGGCTTGACCACCACAAAGCGGGCCGCTGGCAAGCCAATCGGGGTGATGCGCTCGCCCACGCCTTCCACCCAGGCGTTGCGCCCGCCGATGAAGAACGGCACGTCGGCGCCCAGCCGCAGTCCGATTGCCGCGAGTTCGCTGCGGGACAGTCCCAGGCCCCACAGGCGGTTGAGCGCCAGCAGGCAGGTGGCGGCATCCGACGAGCCGCCGCCCATGCCGGCTTCGGCCGGGATGGATTTGTCCAGCGTGATCTGTGCGCCCAGCGTGCAGCCGGTGGCTTGCTGCAGGGCGCGGGCGGCCCGCACCGTCAGGTCGACCTCGGGTAACTGACCGGGTTGCAGGTCCACGCGCTGGATGGCGCCGTCGGGCCGCAGGTCGAAGTGCAGCGTGTCGCACCAGTCGATCAGCATGAAGACGGACTGCAGCAGGTGGTAGCCGTCGGCGCGGCGCCCGGTGATGTGCAGGAACAGGTTGAGCTTGGCGGGTGCGGGCACGTGGTGCAGGTGCTGCAGGTGCTGCCCCGGATCGGGAGAGGTCATGGCTGGAAAACGATGCGCAGCTCGGCGCTCGGAAGGGGCTGGGTGCGCCGAGCGGTCACGCGGCCTTCGTGCTGGCGGCTCAGGTCGGCTTGCCAGCCACCGACATCCAGGGCCTGACCTCGCAGCCAGGCAAACAGGGCCGCCACTGGCAATGGGGTGCCACCCAGATCGGTGGTGAGATCGTCCAGTGTGGCCCGGCGTGTGACCTGGTCGCCCTGGCGCAGCTCGGCGCCGCCGGGCGCCCACTGCACCGTGGCGAGCGTGTTGCCCAGTGGTGAGGTGAGCTGGAGTTCGCCGGCCTGTGGCGAGCCGTGCAAGTCAAAACCAGCCGAATACGATTGTGGCGGATTGCTGTCCACCTGCAGCGCAAGACGGCCGCTCCAGCTGGCTTCACCCGGGGTGACGAGGCGCGGTGTGGCGCAGGCGCTCAGCAGACCGGCAGCCAGCCACAGCAGCGCCCGGCGGCCTGCATCGGGCCGCACCGGGTGGTTCATGGATGCACACCCAGGCGCTTCAGGGTGGCCTGCAGGGTTTCGTTGTCGCTGGCCAGCAGCAGGCCCTCGCGCCAGATTTTGAGCGCCTGCTCGCGCTGCCCACTGACCCAGAGCACTTCGCCCAGATGGGCTGCGATTTCGGCGTCCGGACGCTTGCCGTAGGCGGACTGCAGGATGGACAGCGCACGCGCCGTGTTGCCCATGCGAAATTCCACCCAGCCCAGACTGTCCAGGATGTAGGCGTCGTCTGGTGCCAGTGCCAGGGCTTTCTCGATCAGTTGTCTGGCTTCGGGCAGACGCACACCGCGGTCGGCCAGCGAATAGCCCAGCGCGTTGTAGGCGTGGTGGTGATCGGGCTTGATGGCGATCAGTCGGCGCAGCAACTGCTCCATGCCATCGAACTGGCCCAGCTTCTCGGCCATCATGGCCTGGTCGTAGATCAGGTCGGTGTCTTGCGGGAAGCGGGCAGAGGCTTCGGCGTAAACCTCGTAGGCTTGCTGCCAGGCTTT
The DNA here is from genome assembly GCA_013823655.1 of Comamonadaceae bacterium. Classification (GTDB taxonomy): domain Bacteria; phylum Pseudomonadota; class Gammaproteobacteria; order Burkholderiales; family Burkholderiaceae_C; genus Hydrogenophaga. Next base: position 6,270 of record PNMN01000101.1, read on the forward strand.
CATGTCGCGCAGCAGCTGTGCTTCGGCGGCGAGCTTGAGCCGGGCGTCCCCGGGGCGGCGTTCGGGCTGGTTGCGCAGCAGAGCGCGAGCCTGCGCGAACTGACCCTGGCGTGCCAGCAGCGAGGCTCTGCGCATTTGCGCGGCCATGATCTCGTCGGCGTTTTCGATCCGGTCCAGCCAGGTGTTGGCCCCGGTGTAGTCGTTCTGTTTTTCGGCGATCTGGGCCATCAGCAGGTAGGCCTGGGTGAGCCCGCGCTGGCTGCGTTCATCGCCTGCCTGGCGGGCGAGTGTCATGAATTTCTGCAGCGACTCGCTGGCCGCAGGCAGGGCGTTGTCCTGCACCTGCAGGGTGGCCTGCAGCAGCCAGGGCTCGGCCATCTCTGGGCGCTGGGTGGTGAGGGCCTCAAGCTGGGCGCGCGCTTCCGGGTTGCGCTGCAGATCCAGCAGGACGCGGGCGTAGGCAAGGGCCACCGTGGCTGGACCCTGGGGACTCGGCTTTGCCGCTTGCAGGTGGCCCCGCACCAGGGCTTCGGCAGCAGTCTGCCCGCGCTCCATCAGTTCCAGTGCCAGCAGTGCCGGCAACGGTGAAGACGGGTCGGCCTCGTGGGCGGTCTTGGCGGACGCCAGGGCCTGCGGCAACTGGTCTTGCGCCAGTTCCATGCGCCCGATGGTGGTCCAGGCTGCGGCAGCGTGCTCGCGCTGCCTGAGCGTGGTCGTCAGGGCTTCACGCACCACACGCAAGGCTTGCGCCTTGTCGGCTGCGCGGGCATAGGCCTGCGGGATGCCGTTGATGATGTCGTTGCGCTCAGCGGCGCTGCTGCGTTCCAGAACGGCGCGCAGCACCGGACCGCTTTCACCGACGCGGTTGAGCGCGAGCAGGATTTGCAGCACATAACGATGGGCTTCGGGCGATTCGGGCAGGGCCTGAACCCAGGCCTGGGCTGCGGTCAGGGCGGCATCGCCCGAGCGGGCTTGAAGGGCCACTTCGACCGCTCGGCGGTAGAGCAAAGGGTCGCGCTGCTTGCCTGCGGCATCCAGGATCAGCGAGAAGCCGGTCCCTGGATCGCCCTGGCGAATCTGGATCTCGCCCAGCAGCAGCTGGTAGAACAGAGGCGCTGTGAGGTCGGAGTTGAGCACCGGCGCGGTTATTGGGGCGGCCACTTCTGCCGCAGGTGCCGCCTTGGGTGCCTGGGCCAGCGTCCCTGGTGCGGCGGCGATCAGTGCGGCCCCGGCCAGGCCGCGCAGCACCCGGGAGGTGAACGCTGGGGCAGAGGCTGCGGGGCTGGACAAGGTGTGGGAGGGCAGGGGCCCAGCATCTCTGCTGCGCTCCCCCCCAAGAACCGTGCGTGCGCCTTTCGGTGCATGCGGCTCATGCACGACCACCGGGCAAATAGAGTCAACGGGTTGCATGCCCCCTACTCTATAGCACCGGATAAAGTCCCCGCACTGGGGCCGGCTTGGGAATCTCAAAACCGGCGCGTGTCAAGGGAGCTCTCGCTCTTCGACACCCATGGCGCGATCCATGGGTTTGGAACAAAACGCCCTCGCCACTGGATCCGCCGGTCTTACAAATCCCAATGGACCGGCTTGAAAACAGTTCGGCGCTGAATTTTGGTGGTGGAGACGAGGAGGATCGAATGTCCTCTTGAAAGCCGCATCAGCGCTGGATTTCTGTGAAGTCGATTTTTCGGTTACTCATCGAGTTACTGCACTGAAAAGTTTGTGACGCGCGTTCGGTTCCGTTGCTCCAGTTTTTCTTTGGGCGATGCCATGCGATTCAGCAGGAAGAGCATGAGCGCTGGAGCCCTGAATTGCAAGTACAGAATCCAAGATGATCAACACGGCAGACTGTGCGGACTCGTAGACGAAGTTGACTCGCCGCAAACCAATTCCGCCAGTTACCGACATCCACTACAACCGGCAAGAACTGTACATCCGCGAAGTCTTCACGCACGCTGAGGACAATCACTGAAACCAAGCCCAGATGAGTCGCAAGACATGACCGCCATGGCCTTCGATCCCAAGACGCTTGCTTCGACCTGGAACTCTTTTCAGCGTGCGTTGCCGGTGCGCCTGGCTGCGATTCATACCCAGGCCGACCATGAGCGCGCTGTCGAGTTCATGAACCAACTGCTCGACGTGGTCGGCGACGACGAGGAGCACGAGCTGGCCGACATGCTCGAACTGCTGGGGCAGTTGATCGAAGACTATGAAAGCCAGCACTGCGCTTTGCCCGACGCCGAACCCGCTCAGGTGCTGCACTTCCTCATGGAGCAGCACGACCTGAAGCAGGCTCACTTGGTCGCCGAGCTGGGCACACAGTCGGTGGTGAGCGAAATACTGAACGGGCGCCGTCAGATCAATGCACGGCAGGCCAAGACCCTGGCCCAACGCTTCGGTGTTTCTGCTGCTGTCTTCATCTGAGCCAGATCATCACCACCACCAGCCAGGTCAACGCGGCGCCGGTCACAAACGCCGCGCTGTGCGTCAGCCACGGCATCCAGGGGTTGGGGCGGGGCTGGGCCAGCTGCGCCAGGCGCTGCAGCTGGGCACTCACCTGGCGGACGACAGGATCGACTTCCATCTTGAACAGGTCCCGCGCGCTGTCCTGCATGACCCTCAGTTGTTCTTCACGGGCGGAAACGGTTGCCGCCTCCACGTGACGGTTCACATACTTTTCCGTCTCCAGTTTGGCGTGAAGGGTGAATGCCTGCATGTCGGGCGCGAACCTGGCAATCTCCCGAGAGATCGAATCACTTGATTTCTGCAGCGCCTGGCGGGATGCATCCACCTTGGGGCCGACCTTCTCAAGACGATCGAGCAGCAAAGCCAGGTCACCCAACGCTTCGGCAATCAGAGCCTCCCTTGCTGTGCTCGTGCCGTTCATGACCTCAGCTCCAGTGCCCCGAAGCAGGCATCAAGCTCGGGAACCACACCGCAGGCCAGGCGCCGCGTGGCCAGCTTCTGGGCCAGCGCCAGTTTCTCGTTCACGCCCTTGGCCTGAACGATCAGGGCCTTGTAGTCCGTTGGATCGCTGGCCAGCGAGGCCAGATCGGTCTTCTTGCCCTTGATGCGGCCGTAGATCTCGTTCTCCCCAAGTTTGCAGTTCAGATTGGCTTTCGCGATGGGCTGCTGTTTGAGGAACGCCAGCAAGGGATCAAAGGCCTGCTCCACCTTGACACCGGTCTCGACCATGTTGAACACCAGTTTCAGCCGGGATGCCGGAACACCGATCCGGCTCAGTTCGATCAGCGTGGCGATGGTGTCCTGCTGCTGTTTGAGCGCCGGTACCGTGGGCACCACGAAGGCATCGAAGTCCTCATGGCTTCCTCGGTAGCGCTGCATCTGGGCCATCAGCTCTTCCACATTGCTGGCCCCGATGTCCACCACCACGTTGTCCACGGTCTGCACGTACTCCTGCAGCTCGCCGAACTGGCGCCCTCGCAGTGCCTGACCCTGGCCTTCGTCGGCGTTCAGGCTTTCGATGGCGATGAGGTCGGCACCTGGAATCCGGGGCAGCAGCAGGTGCCGGGCAATGGTGGACTTGCCCACGTTGCCCGAGAAGTTGATGACGGCGATCTTCATTCGGTGCTCCTTGGACGGAAGAGAGGGTTGGTGTTCTGGGTGGCGGTAAAGGCTTCGGCGATCTCGCGGCCACTGCGCGGGTCGGCATCGGTGCGGATGCCCAAGGCATCGGGCGTTGGTGCCGGACTGGTGTTCGGGCGTCCATCGCTGGCTGCGCCAAGTCCATTGACCGCCCTGGCCACCTCACGCTGCACGGTCCCGTTGCTGACGTGCACGCCGACCGCCGCGAGAGCCATGCGAATCGCCTCGAAGGTGTAGCCCTGGTCGCGCAGTTCACGCATGTCCTGTGCAAAGCGCCTGGCCTTGCGTGAGCTTCTGCCCGGAGGATCGGTGGGGACCAGTTTCATCGTTCGGTTTCTGCTCAAGAGTTGTTCGGTTGACGTCCACTCGTTGTTCAGTTGATGCAGTGGCGGCTCGTTTGCTGATGGCTGCCTGTTCTGCTTATGCGGGTTTTGTGCGGCGGGAGTGTCTGTACATCGATATTCACCCCGCCAGAGGCGTTCTGACGTGCTGGATTCAGGTGCAAATCCAGCAGCGCAAGGGCGTCGAAACAGGTCAACACTGGGTCCATGGGTGAGTGCAGAGATAGGCGCGGTGACGCCAGTTGTCCGACACGCTCACCTAGGGGTGATCACGTGTCTGGAGGCCGACCATGCAAACCAACCCGCGCGAGCGCATCAGCATCGATCTGCAGGGCCTGAAAGAGGCTTTGATGGAGCGATCCCAGGCCCTGGG
>PNMN01000102.1 GCA_013823655.1 Comamonadaceae bacterium
GGTGTGCGCGGCGAAGTGGTCTGGCTGCACGCGCCCGGTGTGCCGCTGCACCGGCCGGTGCGGCTGCTGCACCCGCGCCACCGCGTCTACATCGTGCCCCGGCCGGGCGACCACATCGTCATCGGCGCCAGCGAGATCGAGAGCGAGGACCGATCCCCCGTGAGCCTGCGCAGCGCGGTGGAGCTGATGGCCGCCGCCCAGAGCGTGATGCCCGAGCTGGCCGAGGCGCGCATCGTGCACCTGGAGACCAACCTGCGCCCCGCCCTGCCCGACAACGAGCCCCGCGTCGAACACCAGGACGGCCTGCTGCGCATCAACGGCCTGTACCGCCACGGCTGGCTGCTGGCGCCTGCGCTCGTGCAGGACGCGCTGGCTGCACTGGGACTCCCCCCTGCGCCGCTGCGCGGCTTCCCCCCTCCCGTTCCGGAGGGGGGACACCGCCTGTGGCCGGGCCAAGCCCGTTCCACGGCGGTTCTGGATCAAGCCCCTGCTCCCGTCAACCCATGCTGAACTTCAACGACCTCACCCTGCCCTGCCCCGAGGGCCTCACACTGGCCGCGCTGCTGACCGCACAGGGCGTGAACGCCGAACAGGTGGCCACCGCCGTCAACGGCACATTCATACCGCGCACGCAACGCGCCACCACTCCCCTGCAGCCCGGCGACACCGTGCTGACCTTCCAGGCCATCGTCGGAGGCTGAACACATGACGTCATCGAACTGGGCGCCCTACGGCGTCGAACTCACCAGCCGCTTCCTGCTCGGCAGCGCGGGCTACCCCTCCCCCCAGGTGCTGGCCGAGAGCATCAGCGCCAGCGGCACGCAGGTGGTCACGGTCGGCCTCAAACGCACGCTGGCGGCAGCGGGCGACAACGGCTTTGTTGCGGGCATCGTCCAGAGCGGCGTGCGCCTGCTGCCCAACACCGCCGGTTGCCGCAGCGCGCGCGAGGCCGTCACGCTGGCGCACATGGCGCGCGAGCTGTACGGCACGCACTGGATCAAGCTCGAAGTGGTGGGCGATGAGCACACCCTGCAGCCCGACCCCTGGGGCACGGTGGAAGCGGCGGCGCAGCTCATCCGCGACGGCTTCGCGGTTTTCCCCTACTGCACCGACGACCTGGTGACCTGCCAGCGCCTGCTCGACGCGGGCTGCCAGCTGCTCATGCCCTGGGGCGCGCCCATCGGTTCCGGCCAGGGGCTGATCAACCCGTTCGCGCTGCGCACCCTGCGCGCGCGCCTGCCCGGCGTGCCGCTGGTGGTGGACGCGGGCATCGGCGCGCCCTCGCACGCGGCCGCCGCGATGGAGCTGGGCTTGGACGCCGTGCTGCTGAACTCGGCGGTATCGCAAGCGGTGGACCCGGTGCGCATGGCGCGCGCTTTTGCGCTCGCCATCGAGGCGGGCCGCGCGGCCCACGTGGCCGGCGTGATGGCGCCGCAGGACATGGCGGTGGCCTCGACGCCGGTCAGCGGTCATCCCTTCCTGATCGACTGAGCCACCTCGCCCGTTCGGGCTGAACCACCTCGCCCGTTCGGGCTGAACCACCTCGCCCGTTCGGGCTGAGCCTGTCGAAGCCCTGAATTCCGATCATCCTGAGCTGGACGAAGAACAGGCTCAGGGCGAACGGTGTTTACACCTCACCCAACATGCAGACCACAAACCTCCCCATCATCTGGAGCATCGCCGGCACCGACAGCGGCGGCGGCGCCGGGCTGGCGGCCGACCAGCGCGCGGCCGACGCCCTGGGCGTGCACTGCTGCACCGTGGTGGCCGGCATCACCGCGCAGAGCACCACCGAGGTGACGCACATCGAAGCGACGCCGCCGCACGTGCTGCAAGCGCAGCTGGACACGCTGGCCGCCGACATGCCCCCGCGCGTGATCAAGACCGGCCTGCTGGGCAGCGCGGACAACGTGCGCGTGCTGGCGGCCTTCATCGACCGCTTGCGGGAACAACAACCGCTGGCCCTGGTGGTCGACCCGGTGCTGCGCGCCAGCACCGGCGCCGCGCTGGCCGACGCCAATCTGCGTGCCGCCTACCGCGACCTCCTGCTGCCGCGCGCCACCGCCATCACGCCCAACCAGGCCGAGGCGGTGGCGCTGCTGGAAGCACGGGGCGAGTCCGCGCCGCCCGACCTTCCAGCGCAGGCCCGGGCGCTGCGCGCGCTGGGCTGCGCGGCGGTGGTCATCACCGGTGGCGATGCCGCGCGGATCGAACACCACGACAGCCTCTCGCTCGACTGGCTGGACACGCCCCAGGCCAGCGGCTGGCTGAGCCTGCCGCGCGAACACACGCCGCACAACCACGGCACCGGCTGCACGTTTGCGTCGGCCCTGGCCGCCGCGCTCGCGCTGGGCTGGGTGCTGGCCGATGCGGCGGTGCTGGCCAAGATGGCCGCCACCTTCGCGCTGCGGCATGCGCGCGCCGTGGGCCGGGGCATCGGGCCGGTGATCGCGCGCCCGGGCTTTGCCACCGAGCCCTCGCTGCTGCCACAACTGTCGCTGGACGAGCAGGCGCCAAACCGGTGGCGCACCCGCGTGCGCGGTCGCGCGCCCGGCCTCTACGCCATCGTGGACCGCGCGGAACAGGTCGAAGCGGTGCTGCGCGCCTCGCCCACGGTGGACACGGTGCAGCTGCGCATGAAACGGCCCGACGGGCTGGACGACGCCGCCTGGCACAGCGCGCTGGGCGAAGCCATCGCCCGCAGCCAGCGCGCGGCCGACGCGGCGGGCGTGCTGCTGGTGATCAACGACCACTGGCAGGCCGCACTGGCCGCCGGTGCGCGCGCGCTGCACCTGGGGCAGGACGACCTGCTGGCGCTCACCCCCCAGGACCACGTGCAACTTCAAACCGCGCGGGCACACGGCGTGCAACTCGGCCTGAGTTCGCACAGCCTGTGGGAACTGTGCCGTGCCACATCGATGGCACCCGACCTGATTGCCTGCGGCCCGGTCTGGCCCACCACCACCAAAGACATGCCGTGGAAGCCACAGGGCCTGGACAACCTGGCCTGGTGGGCCCACATGGCGAGCGCGCCGGTGGTGGGCATCGGCGGCATCCTCGAACCCGCGCAGCTGCGGGCGGTCGCCGAAGCCGGGGCGGCGGGCGGCTGCGTGGTGCGCGGGCTGGGCAACGACCCATCGCCCACGCTGCCCACCTGGCGGCAGGCCTGGCGCGCTGGGCTTGGCCAGGCCCACCCGGCGCAGGTGCCGACCCTGCCCCATCCCACGCTCTGAATCCAGACACTGCTTTTTTGGCACACTCGGTGGCCACCGCCCAAGCCGCCCCGATGACCGCCCCGACCGATCAAGACCTGCCGCCACTGAACGCCACCCCGCCCGGCCTGTACCGCCACCACAAGGGCGGCTGGTACGAAGTGATCGAAACGGTGCGCTGCAGCGAGACCCTGCAGGGCATGACGGTGTACCGGGCGCTGTACGGCCAGGGACTGGCCCATGGGGGACTGTGGGTACGCCGGTCGGCCATGTTCCATGAGACCGCCCGGTTCGATGGCCGTGAGCAACCGCGTTTTGCCCGCCACGACCCGGCCAATGTGCGACTGGCCGACCTGCCCACCGTCCACGCCCTGATCGCGCACCTGCGCCAGCTGGCCCGCCTGCGCGGGCTGGACCTGGACACCAGCTTGCGCCCGCCCCCACCCGAACCCACCACCTGCTGCGGTCGGGGCTGCAACGGCTGCGTGTGGGACGGCTTCTACGAAGCGCTGCACCGCTGGAGAACCGACGCCCTGGCACTCGTGTGAACGCCCGCTGTCGCCGCCCCTGCGGTGCCATGTCCGGCGCGGACGCACGGCGGCAGCGCCTGCACCCAACGCTTGCAGAGGTCACGGCGCCGATCGCACCCCCGTGGGGCCTGGCTGGTTTTCCGAGGGCATGGGCTCAAGTGTGTCGCGGGGCGGTCGAAAAACCCTGAACACCATCCCGACGCCATGACCACCACCGCACTCCAAGAGCCGATCGCCGACCAGGCGATCGAAGGCCAGGCTGCGGCTCCGATGGTGCTGACCGTGGATGACGAGCCCTCCGTCCTCAGTGCCTTGCGCCGCGTTTTCCGTGCGCAGGGCATCGCGACGCTCCAGGCGACCAGTGCCGCCGAGGGTCTGGCACTGCTGAAGACCCATCGGGTCGATCTGGTGATTTCGGACATGCGCATGCCCGAAATGGATGGCGCACGCTTTCTGGAGCAGGTGAAGATCCACGACCCGGGCATCGTTCGCGTGCTGCTGACCGGCTACGCCGACATGTCGTCCACGATCGCCGCCATCAACCAAGGCGCCATTCATCGCTACATCGCCAAGCCCTGGGACGATCAGGACCTGGTCCTGGTGGTGCGCGAAGCCCTGATCCGGCGCGAGCTGGAAAGAAAAAATGCCGAGCTGAGCGAATTGACAGCACGTCAGAACGAGCAACTCCAGGACGCCAACCAGACACTGGAATCACGGGTCAGCGCCCGAACCGCTGAACTCCAGCAAATCAACGGCATGCTGGACGCAGCCTATGCGGATCTGGACCACACCTTCGTTCTCGCTGTGAACGTGTTTTCCAGCCTGCTGGAGATGCGTGGCGGCCACCCGGGCCACGCCCGCAGGGTGGCCGAGCTGAGCCGCGAGACCGCCCGGCGCCTGGGCTTGTCGGAGCGCGATGTCCGAGACGTGCACCTGGCGGCCCTGGTCCACGACATCGGCAGCATCGGATTTCCAGACACCATGCTGGGCAAACCGGTGTCCTCCTACAGCGCCGAAGAACACCAGCGGTACCGGCGCCACAGCATCGACGGTGAAACCGCCTTGATGGCGCTTTCACAGCTGCAAGGGGTGGCAAAAATTGTGCGCCAGCACCATGAACGGGTCGATGGCAAGGGCTTCCCCGATGGACTGTCTGCGGCCTCCATCGCCATCGGCGCGCGCATCGTTGCGGCGGCCAGCGATCTGGATGAGCTGACCCACGGCGCCATGGGTGAGACCCATCATTCGACCGAGCGCGCACAAAGCATGCTCACGGGTGGCATCGACACGCGCTACGACCGGGCCGTGGTCGAGACCATGCTCGAGGTCATCGTCGACATGGCCAACACCGCCAGAAACGACGTGCAAATCGATGTGCACGATCTGCGCCCCGGCATGGTGCTGGCGCGCGCCGTGGTGTCGGCCAAAGGCGCCACGCTGCTGGCCAAGGGATACGTGTTCGACGAACGTGTGGTCAGGCAGGTGACGGACTTCTCCGCCCGGGAAGGCGTCAGGCTCTCCCTCTGGGTGCAATGCGACTCCATCGCACCGAACGACCGACACATGGCATTGCCGGGGGTCGGGTGATGATCGATGCGCCCGACAGACAGGCATCGGGTGCGGGTGTCGCCGAAGACATCGTGCACGCCGTGGCGGTTCCAGCGGCGTTGCTCGATGGCTGCCAGATCCTGAGCGCCAATGACGCGCTGTGCCGGCTGAGCTCGCGCAATGCGAGCGAGCTGCCCGGCATGCTCCTGGTGGATCTGATCGATGCACCGTCGCGCGCCCCTCTGCGGGCCGCGCTGCTGGACTGCGCGGAGCACGGCACCGTACCGCCCGTGCTGTCGGCTTCGATCACCACCCCCGATGGCGGGCTTCGCCCGGTGGACATCCATGCCAGGCGGGTGGGTATCGACCAGCAGTTCCGGGTGCTCGTGACCTGCGTCGATCTGAGCGACGTGATGCACGTCCAGAACAGTCTTCTGGAGATGACCAAGATGTTGTCGCAGATCATCGACGGGGCCCCCGTGGCCTCGCTGGTGATCGACCGGTACCACCGGGTGACGCACTGGAACACGGCCTGCGAAGGCATGACCGGCATCAGACGCAACGAAGTCATCGGCTCCCGGGAGGGCTGGAAAGCGTTCTACAAAGAAAAACGCCCCTTGCTCGCGGACATGATCGTTGACGGCGTTGATGAGACCGTGCTGCAGGCCTGTCACGGCGGGCACATGAGCCGCTCGTCAACCATCGCCGGCGGCTTCGAGGTCGAGGCCTTCTTTCCGCAGTTCGGCGCGGCTGGAAAATGGCTCTTCATCACGGCCGCGCCGCTGTGCGACGCGCAGGGCCAGGTCATTGGCGCCATCGAAACCCTGCAGGACGTCACCGCCCGCCGGACATCGGAGGAAGCGCTGCTGCGCCATCGCAACGAACTCGAAGAACTCGTCAGGCAGCGCTCGGTCGAGCTGGCGACCACCGCGCGCAACCTTGAAATGTTCGTCGCCAAGTCACCCATCGGGGTGGCCTACGCCAGTGGCGGCATCATTCAGCGGGTCAATCCAGCCATGGCCGACATGTTCGGGTGTGCCGCGTCCGACCTCGTGGGCACGCAAGGCCGGGCCGCCTACCTGAGCGACGACGATCACGCCGCCTTTCACCGCGAGGCAGGCCACCTGCTCGCAAAAGGTGAACCGTTTCACAGAGAAATGTGGTTGCGCCACACCGAAGGCCACGCCATCTGGGCACAGATCGATGCCCACGTGGCCGACACCAGCGATACCGCGCACGGCACCTGGTGGATGCTGCAGGACCGGACTGACATCCGGGACGCACAGGAACAGCTGCAGGCGCGAATCAACGAACTCGATGCCATGAATCGCCAGCTGGAGGACGCTCAGAACCAGTTGCTGCAGCAGGACAAGATGGCATCGATCGGGCAACTGGCCGCCGGTGTGGCACACGAAATCAACAATCCGGTCGGCTTCGTCAGCTCCAACCTCCACTCACTTCGCCAGTACGTTGATGGCTTGCTGAGTCTGAGCGCCGCCTCTGACGCGGTGCTGGCCGCACCCGGTGACGCCAGCGTGCGCAGCGCACTGGCACAGCAGCGGGGGAAAATCGACATCGATTTTCTGCGGCAAGACCTCCCCCTGCTGCTGGACGAATGCACCGACGGTCTTGGGCGTGTCAAGAAGATCGTCCAGAACCTCACGGACTTCTCACGCGTCGATCATTCCGACTGGGCCCAGGCCGATCTGAACGCCGGACTGGAGACCACCCTCAATGTCGTGCGCCATGAGGTGAAATACAAGGCCGACGTCATCAAAAGACTCGCACCGCTCCCGCCCGTGCTGTGTCTGGCGGCGCAACTCAACCAAGTGTTCCTGAACCTGATCGTCAACGCCGCCCACGCCATTGCCGACAAGGGAACGATCACCTTGCTCTCCGGCGTCGAACAGGACTGGGCCTGGGTCCAGGTGGAAGACACCGGCTGCGGCATGAGCGCCGAAGTCCAGCGGCGGATTTTCGAGCCCTTTTTCACCACCAAGGATGTGGGCAAAGGAACCGGGCTGGGCATGTCGCTGTCTTTTTCCATCATTCAAAAGCACGGCGGCGCCATCCAGGTCCATTCTGTGGTGGGGAAAGGATCGGCCATCCGCGTGTGGCTCCCGGTTGCGGGCCTGTTCGCGCTGCCCAAAGACGCCAAACCACCCCCATGGAAACACGCGCGCCTGAGCCCGCAGCCTGAGCCCGCCCTGAGCCCGGTCTGAGCCCGGTCTGAGCCCGGTCTGAGCCCGGTCTGAGCCCGGTCTGAGCCCGGTCTGAGCGCACACGTGAAAAAGGCTTCGGAACCGGAGTTCCGAAGCCTCTTGTGCCGGACTCGGCACGGGGGCCGAGTCAGGAGCAGTCCGCAGGGCTCAGTAGCCGCCGCGGCCGTAGCCGCCGCCGCCCGAGCGGTCGCCACCACCGCCGTAGCCACCGCCACCCGAGCGGTCACCACCGAAGCCGCCGGTGCGCGGAGGACGAGCCTCCATCGGACGGGCTTCGTTCACGGTGACGCTGCGGCCACCCAGAGACTGGCCGTTCATGCCATTGATAGCGGCTTGCGCTTCGGCACTGCTGCCCATTTCGACAAAGCCGAAACCCTTGGAACGGCCGGTGTCGCGCTCCATCATGACCTTGGCGCTGGAGACAGCGCCGAACTCGCTGAAGGCCTGTTGCAGGTCTTCGTCGCGCACGGTGTACGGCAGGTTGCCGACGTAAAGTTTGTTGCCCATGGAGGACTCCTAAGAAAGCGGATACACAAAAGCGATGGGGTCCCGAAAGCACAACAAACCCGAGAGTGCCGCCGTAGCGCGCGAAACTGACCGATCACTTGAAAATGCACGGGCCAGATCGCCCGCGCAACGCCATTATGCGCCTTGGGAAGATCCAGCCGCCTGGGGCCGCTATTCTTCGGTCCCCGCCCCGCCCAGCGCCGCCTGCTTGCGGCTCGCGTGGTAGGCCGTCATCACCTGGGCGGCAATCAGGTCCAGGCTGGGACGGGCAACGCCCTGTTTGTCGGTCCAGACCCTGGGCGTGAGCGCGCCCGAGAGCGTGAGCGCCTCGCCATCGGCCAGCGCCAGCAGCGCCGCGCAGGGCGCCTCGTCGAACGCGATCACGTTGACGATGAACTCCTCGTCCGTCTTGTTGCGCGCCAGCACGCGCGCCACGATGTAGGTGCGACCCGCCTTGTCCAGACGCCGTGAAGCGTCGCCCATCAGGCGACCGGCAACCAGTGCGTCGATCATGCGCGCGGCTTCTCAAAACCCGAGACCACCCAGGCCTCGGCACTGTTGGTGTTGAGCTTGAATCCCGGTGACACCGCCACACAAGCCAGCTCTTCGTCAAATTCGTTCAGCGCGCGCAAGGTGGCGGTGGCGCCCTCTTCATCCGGCACGATGGCCAGCGCCACGCGGAGGCGCTGGCCACCCCGCGACACGCTCACGTTCTTGTTCAGCTCGGCAAAACGCTGCTGCTCGGAACGGCGGATCACCTCGCTGGCGGTCTTCACCAGCGTGTTGAAGGCGTTGGTGTCCAGAGGCTTGGGGTTCTTCTTGTCGCGCCCCATCGTCCAGGGCCCCACCAGAGCGGGTTCGGTCTGGCCATCCAGGAACATGGCCACCGCCCAGCCATCGTCGTCTTCGTTCTTGATCACACGCGCCGTCCAGCGCTGGTCGCTCCACAGGCGGTCTTCGTGGATCGGGTCTTGGGTGTCTTGGGTCATGAGGGGGATGGTACCCGTCGAACATCGCGCGGACATGCAGGCCTTGAATAAACGCCATGCATTCCACGAGGTAGTTCAAGTACTCGGAGTGGCGTTTCATTGTCGGAGCGTCGGCATGAGAGGCCGAAGGGGCGAAATATTCGGGTCTGGCATCTCGTCGAGGAGTTTGGCCAGCCACGCGACAAACGGCGTCGATGACTCGAATTCCGGATGAGATCGGTACAGTGCCGCGATGCGGCGACTGTCTTCGAGTTGCCGAATCGTGTGCAAAACCTCGGGGAAACGCTTCGCTTGGGAAAGCGAATGTGCAAAACACAGATCCTTGGGACGCACATGCCCGCGATCAACCGCGCAATTGATTCTAAGCTTGCACCGGCATCGATTGCTTGGCTCAACCAAGCCGCAGTGCGCAGTCATGAATGACGTGATGCGCTCATTGGCACGTGACAGCCGTTTCCGGAATGCGGCGGGGGTGATCTCCAGAATTTCCGCCCCCTCGACATGATCCAGATCGAGGATTTCACCCAGGATGTACGCAAACCGGTGGTCGCGGTCCAGGCACAGCAGCATGGCATGGGTGCAACCGATCTTGACCTCTTCCAGCAAAAGTTCTTCGTCGACATCGTTATTAACGGTCAACGGGGCATCGGACAGCCCGTCAGCGAGTGCCTCTCCGAACTCATCAAAGGACATCGCCACCTGTTCCATGCGTTTCTTCCCCTGCGTCAGCAAAGTATTGCTGGCTACACGGTAAACCCAGGTGCGGAAGCTGCTTTTGCCTTCAAAACCGGCCAAGCCAGTGATAACGCGGATCAAAATTTCCTGCGTAGCATCCTCCGCATCCTGCGGATGCCAAAGGAAGCGCACCGCAAGGTTGTACACATCCCGTTGTACTGCCCGCACGAGTGCTTCCAAGGCGTTGCGGTCGCCTTTCTTGGCGACCGCAACCAGGGCGCTTAACTCTTGCCCCAATTTATTGTCCACGTTCAAGGATGCCCTTCAATTTGCCCAATTCCTCGGTAAGCGTTTTGGATTGCATTTCGAGGGCGCCCTCCAACTGTTCAAGAGGAACGGGGGGCGGAGTGAGGACAAAGCTGTATACACAGTTGTCGGGGTCGAGCGCGACAACGCGCGAGTAAGCAACGGCAACGCTGCCGTCAGGGAAGGACATGTACCAATCAATCGACCCGGTTTCCGATGAGGCACGTACATCGAGATCAATTTCCACCTCACCGGAGGGGGTTCGCATCAGCGCCCGTTTCCCATCCACGGAAGCAAAGGCTTGCGCCCAATCGGGAAGGTGTTGCGCATCGGCGATGAACGCGAAGGCCTGTTGCCGAGAAACATGAAGGGATATGGCTTGAACATCGAAGGTTTTCATAATGGCTTTCCTGTTGTGAAAATGAGCGAGGAAATCTCGCCCTTCGATGTGTTTAGACTCGAAGCCATCTCAATGTGTGACTGATGACGCCCAACGAGTGGGCAATGGGCACGACTTTGCCTGTGGCCGCCAGTT
>PNMN01000103.1 GCA_013823655.1 Comamonadaceae bacterium
GGGAAGGCGTTTTCTTCCGGCACGAACACTTCGTCCATCACGATCTCGCCGGTGATGGAGGCGCGCAGCCCGACCTTGCCGTGCACGGCGGGGGCGGTGAGGCCCTTGCAGCCTTTCTCCAGAATGAAGCCGCGAATGTTTCCAGGTCCGTGGCCGCCGTCTTCTTTGGCCCAGACCACGAACACGTCGGCGATCGGGCTGTTGGTGATCCACATCTTGGCGCCGGAGAGGCTGTAGCCACCATCGACCTTGCGGGCGCGCGTGATCATGCTGCCGGGGTCGCTGCCGTGGTTGGGTTCGGTCAGGCCGAAGCAGCCGATCCATTCACCGGTGGCGAGCTTGGGCAGGTACTTCTGCTTCTGCGCCTCGCTGCCGAATTCGTTGATCGGCACCATCACCAGCGAGCTCTGCACGCTCATCATGGAGCGGTAGCCGGAGTCCACGCGCTCGACTTCGCGCGCCACCAGGCCGTAGCAGACGTAGTTCAGTCCTGCCCCTCCGTACTGCTCGGGGATGGTTGGGCCGAGCAGGCCCAGCTCGCCCATCTCGCGGAAGATGGACACGTCGGTGGTCTCGTTGCGGAACGCCAGCTGCACGCGCGGCAGCAACTTTTCCTGGCAGTAGGCGCGGGCGGCGTCCTGCACCTGGCGTTCGTCGTCGGTCAGCTGGGCGCTCAGGTGGAACGGGTCTTCCCAGCTGAAGGTGTTTTTGTTCGATGCCATGGTGCGGTTCTCCGGTGATGGGTTTCAAGATGGGTTTGAGCGCGATTGTCGGTGGCGCATGAATAGCTGTCTAATATGGATTACCGATAGATCAATACGAAAAACAAATTCATGGAATTCCGCCACCTGCGCTGTTTCACGGTGCTGGCCGAAGAGCTGCACTTTGGCCGCGCGGCGCAGCGGCTGGCGATGACGCAGCCGCCGCTGTCGATGGCCATTCAGCAGCTGGAAGCCGACGTGGGCGCGCGCCTGTTCGAGCGCAACAGCCGCGGCGTGGCGCTCACCGCCGCCGGGCTGGCGTTTTTGCCGCGCGCGCAGGCGCTGCTGGAGCAGGCGGCGCTGGCGGCCCGGGAGGCGCGCGACGTGGGGCAGGGTCTGGCAGGGCGGTTGCAGATCGGTTTTGCCGGCACCGTGCTGTATCGCGGTCTGCCGCAGGTGCTGCGCGATTTTTCTGCGGCGCACCCCAGGCTGCGGCTGGCGCTGCGCGAACTCAGCAGCAGCGAGCAGCTGGGGGAGCTGGTGCACGACCGGCTGGACCTGGGCTTTGTGCACACCACGCGCGTGCCAACGGGGTTCTCGCAGATCCTCGTGTCCCGCCAGTCGTTCATGGCCTGCCTGCCGTCCTCGCATCCGCTGGCGAAGAAGAAGCGGCTCGCGCTGGATCAGTTGAATGGCGAGGCCTTCGCCATCGTGATGCGCGCCGTCTCGCCCGACTACCACGACCGCATCCTGGCGGCCTGTGCGGAGGCGGGTTTTGAGCCCGCGCTGGCGTTTGAATTGCGGCACTGGCTGAGCGTGGTCTCGGTCATCGCGCAGGGGTTGGGCGTGGGCCTGGTGCCGGCCGCGTTGCAGCAGGCCGGTTTGCCCGGCGTGGTTTTTGTGCCCCTGACGCAGCCGCTGGCGCCGTACGACACGCATTGCCTCTGGCGCACCGGGCGCGACCAATCGGCGCTGGGTGCGTTTCTGGTGGCGGTGCGGGAGGTGGCTGCGCCGCTGACGGATGCGCACTGAAGGTGCGATTGTCCGGCGTTCAGATCAGCCGCACCACATCCCCAGCCCGCGCACCGCTCACGGCCTTGACCGGCACGGCGCCGTCGAGCGTGACGAACCGGCCTTTGTGGTGCACCGCCAGGGCCAGCAAGTAGGCGTCGGTCAACTGGCGGTGGCCGAGCAGGTGGGCGGGGTTGAGGGTGCCCGCCCGCACCAGGCTGACTGAGTCGGGCCAGAAGCGGTGGTGGGTGCTTGCGCACACCGTTTGCACTTGGGACAGCACCTGCGATACCGGTCGCGCACCGGGGTAGGCGGGCGCGCTCATGATGCGGATGGCGCCGTTCTGCGTCAGCGGGCAACTGGCCCAGCCGGCGGCAGCGTTCGCCACGAACCATTGCGCGGCGATGAGGTGGTGCTCGTGGCGCCCGTCGCACAGGGCGATGAGCACGTTGACGTCCAGCAGGCTGATGCGCGCGGGCGAGTCCTTGGTTGCCAGATAGCTGCCGGATACGTCACGGGCCGTTGCTGGGCGGCGCGTGGTCACAGGCCTTCCGCCTCGCGCAGTGCATCCACCTGGGCCTGGGTGACCACGGTGACATCGGGTGCGCGGTACGGGGTCAGGCCCAGTGCGGCGAGCTGGTCGTCCAGCGGCGAGCGCGCACGCCCGGTGGCTGCTGCTTCGGGTGCAGGCGTCTGCAAGGCGCGCCGTGCCAGGTCGGACATGACTTCGCCCAGGGTTCGGCCTTCGCGCCGTGCCAGGCTCTTGACCGCGTACAGGACGTCGTCTTCAATGCTGAGGGTGGTGCGCATGGTGTATGAAATTGATGCGTGATGCGTGATGCGTGATGCGTGATGTTATGGCCTTGATCCGACCACGTCAAGCCAGGGGTATCGCAGGTCCGCGCACACTTGGTTGCAAAGGAGTTTCTTTCATGTCAAACCCAACCATCGTGCTCGGCGGCGGCTGCTTCTGGTGCACCGAGGCCGTCTACAAGGCAGTCTGCGGGGTGCTGGACGTGGAGTCCGGCTACTGCAATGGCTTCGTGGCCCAGCCCAGCTACGAAGAGGTGTGTACCGGGCTGACGGGTTGCAACGAGGTGGTGAAACTGGTGTACGACCCGGCGCAGATCAGCACCCGCGAGATCCTGGAAATCTTCTTTGCGATCCACGACCCGACCACACCCAACCGCCAGGGCAACGACGTGGGCACGCAGTACCGCAGCGGCATCTACTTCACCACCGGCGATCAGCGCGATGTGGCGCAGGCGCTGATGGACGAGCTGATGACCGAGAACGCCTTCGGGGCGCCCATCGTCACCGAACTGCGGGCGCTGGCGGACTATTCGCCCGCCGAGGCGTACCACCAGGACTTCTTTGAGCGCAACCCGCACCAGGGCTACTGCATGGCGGTGGCGGCGCCCAAGGTGGCGAAGTTGCGCAAAACGTTTGCCCGATTGGCGAAGTGATCGCCACGGACCGCTCTGCGGGGGGGCTTATCGGCCCTGGATGGCACTCGTCAGGGCAAGGGTGTTGGTGCGCATCATGGCCACGTAGTTCGGGGCGAGTCCTTTGGCGTCGGACAGCGAGTCGGAGAACAATTGGCCCGATGGTTTCACGCCAGTCTCGCGGCCGATCTGCTCGATCAGGCGCGGGTCGGAAATGCTCTCGACGAACAGGGCCTTGATCTGCTCCTTCTTGATCTGGCGCACCAGTTGCGCCACGCCCCTGGCCGACGCTTCGCTCTCGGTGCTCACCCCCTGCGCGGCGAGGAACTTCACGCCGTAGGCCTGGGCGTAGTAGGCGAAGGCTTCGTGTGAGGTGATCACTTTGCGTTGTGCGGTCGGGATGGGGCTCCAGGCGGCCTTGATGTCGGCGTCCAGCGACTTGAGTTGGGCGGTGTAGGCGGTTGCGTTTTTCTTGTAGGTATCACATCCCGTGGCGTCGGCATCGCACAGACCCTTGGCGATGTTGGCGACGTAGATCATCACGTTGGGCACGCTTTGCCAGGCGTGGGGGTCGGCCGCGCCGCCATGGCTGTGCCCGTGCTTGTGGCCGTGGTCATCGGCTTTGCCCTTGATCGGCTCGATGCCCTGGCTGACCACCACATGGCGGCCCTTGTAGCTGGCGGTGTTCAGCAGCCGGGTCATCCAGCCTTCGAAGCCCAGACCGTTGGAGAACACGATCTGCGCCTGACCCACCAGCCGGGCCTGCGAGGGCGTGGGCTGGAACACATGCGCATCGCTGCCGGGGCCAACCAGCACATTCACCGCCACGCGGTCGCCGCCGACCTGCTGGACCAGGTCGCCGAGGATGCTGAAGCTGGCCACGGCTTTGATGGGTGTCACTGTCTGGGCCAGCAGCGCGGGGTTGAAGGCCAGGGTGGCGAGGCCCGTGGCGGATGCAATGAGGTGGCGGCGCAATGATGCGTTCATAAAGGTTCCTCTTTCAGGCTTTGAGGTGGGACGAAGCAGGACGCTGGTGGCGCAGCACGCCGTGCGGCGCGAGCAACAGCGACAGCAGGTAGACCGTGCCCAGGCTGAGCACGATCATTGGGCTGGTGGGCAGGTCGGCGTGGTACGAGATCAGCAGACCGCTGAGGCTGCCAGCCAGGGCGATCGAGGTGGCCAGCAGCAGCAGGGGCCACAGGCGGCGCACCCAGAAGCGTGCAGAGGCCGCAGGCAGCACCATGATGCCGACCGCCATGAGCGTGCCCAGCGCATGAAAACCGGCCACCAGGTTGATGACCAGCAGGCCGAGGAAGCCGTAGTGCGCCACCGGGCTCCAGCGGCTGACCTGGCGCAGAAAGCCCGGGTCCAGACATTCCATCACCAGCGGGCGGTAGAGCAGGGCGAGCGAGGCCAGCGTGACCGCGCTGATGCCACCGAGCAGCAGCAGCGCCGCGTCGTCCAGCGCCAGCACCGTGCCGAACAGCACGTGCAGCAGGTCCACGCTGTTGCCGCGCACCGAGACGATCAGCACGCCCAGCGCCAGCGACAGCAGGTAGAAAGCGGCGAGGCTGGTGTCTTCGCGCAGCACGGTGTTGCGCGCCACCAGACCCGAGCCGACCGCCACCGCCAGGCCGGCGAAGATGCCACCCACTGTCATCGCGCTCAGCGAGAGGCCGAACAGCAGGTAGCCGATGGCCGCACCGGGCAGGATGGCGTGAGCCATGGCGTCGCCGGTCAGGCTCATGCGGCGCAGCATCAGGAACACGCCCACCGGTGCGGCGCTCAGCGACAGCGCCACGCAGCCCAGCAGCGCGCTGCGCATGAAGCCGAACTCCACCAGCGGGCCCAGCAGCGGGTTGGCCAGCAGCCAGGCCAGGAACGGGGACACGGCGGCGTCGCTCACTGGAATACCTTCGCCCTGCGGGCTGCGGTGCGAGCTGGCTTGGGGCGGCCCGGCGCGGCGCTCACTGGAGTACCTTCGCCCTGCGGGCTGCGGTGCGAGCTGGCTTGGGGCGGCCCGGCGCGGCGCTCACTGGAGTACCTTCGCACTGCGGGCTGCGGTGCGAGCTGGCTTGGGAGCGGCCCGGCGCTGCGCTCACTGGAGTACCTTCGCCCTGCGGGCTGCGGTGCGAGCTGGCTTGGGAACGGCCCGGCGCTGCGCTCATGGCAGCGCTTCTTCCTGGTGGGCGTGGCTGTGCGTGTGGCTGTGCGTGTGGCTGTGCGTGTGGCTATGCGAATGGCGGTGGCCGTGCGCAGGTGCCTGGGTCTGCGGGTCCGGCGAGGCCGCACACAGGGGCGCGTCGTCGTCAAACGGTTCCTGCATGCGCTGCGCGCGCGCCCAGTTGGCCTCGCTCAAGACCTCGGCCGTGGGGCCGTACGCCACCAGTTCGCGCGCCAGCAGCAGAGTGAGTGGGAAGTGCGCACGCACCTGCGCCAGGTCGTGCAGCACCACCATCACGGTTTTGCCCTGGCGCTGCCAGTGGTGCAGCAGCGCCAGCAGGTCGGCGCTGGTGCGGTTGTCCACGGCGGCAAAGGGTTCGTCCAGCAGCACCACCGGCGCGTCCTGCAGGATCAGGCGGGCAAACAGGGCGCGCTGCAACTGGCCACCCGAGAGCGTGTCGAGTCCGCGCGTCTCGAACCCGGTGAGGCCGACCGAGGCCAGCGCCTCGTCGCACAGGCGGCGGTGTTCGGCGCTCAGGCGCCCGAGCGCACCCACGCGGTGCCACAGGCCCATGGCCACCATGCGGCGCACGTCGATGGGGAAGGTCGGATCCAGCCCGCTGTGCTGCGGCAGCCAGGCGATGCGCTGGCCCGCCAGGCCACCCACCGCGCCGCTGATGGGGCGCAGTTCACCGGCCAGCGCCTTGATGAGCGTGGACTTTCCCGCGCCGTTCGGCCCCACCAGCGCCACCAGCGAACCCGGCGCGATGCGCAGGCTGACGTGGTGCACGGCGGGATGCCGGTCGTAGCCCAGCGTGAGGTTGCTCAGCTCGATGGTCGGCGCGGTCGGGTCTGCGTGGACGGGGTTCATGGGGGCGGGCGGCCTAAACTGTTGCAACTCAATTGCATTAATGTGCAAGAGCGGCGATATTAACGCAACCTGGTTGCAATAATGGAGGCATGTCGATGTCCGCCCGTCCCGTCAAAGAACCCGTTGCCGTGCCGCCCGATATCCAGTCGCGCCTGGAGGTGGCTGGGCTGCGCCGCACGCTGGCGATGCGCGCCGTGCTCGGCCTGTTTCTGGCAAATCCGCAGGGCAGCCTGAGCCACGCGCAGGCGCTGGCCTCGCTCACCGCGCGCGGGCTGGACCTCAACCGCGTCACGCTCTACCGCCTGCTGGACCGGCTGGCCGGCTGCGGCGTGCTGCAACGCCATGCGGATGATGGTGCGCGCACCTGGCGGTTCGGTCTGGCCGACGCCGAACAGGGACCGGCACCGCGCTTCGAATGCGACGCCTGTCACCGGCAGTTCCGCCTGACCGAGGCGAGCGAACCCACGCGCGCCGTGGCCAGCGACCTGTTCCGCACCCTGGCCAGCCTGGGCCACCAGGGGCAGCGGGTCGACCTGTCCATCCATGGCACCTGTTCGAGCTGCGTCGCGCAGGAGCCGCAGGCGTGATCCGCACGCAGGCACTGGTTTGCCGGTTGGCCGACGGCAAGGCCCTGCGTTTCGCCGATGTGGAGGTGCCGCAGGGCGGCACGCTGTTGTTGCGCGGACCGTCGGGCAGCGGCAAGTCGACCTGGCTGGCGCTGGCGGCGGGTTTGCTCTCGGTTTCGGGTGGCGACATGGTGGTGGCGGGGCAGGCGGTTGGGGCGCTGGCGCCCGCGGCGTGCGACGCCTGGCGCGCCCGCACCATCGGATTCCTGCCGCAGCGCCTGTTGCTGAGCGAGGCGCTGACGGTGGCGGGCAATCTGGAGCTGGTGTTTTTTGCGGCCGGCCTGCCGCAAGACCCGGTGGCGGTGCGCCACACGCTGGATGCGCTGGGTGTGGCGCACCTGGCCGCCCGCCGACTGGCGCAGTTGTCGGGCGGCGAGGCGCAGCGGGTGGCGCTGGCGCGCGCGCTGCTGCTGCGCCCGCGCGTGATCCTGGCCGACGAGCCCACCGCCAGCCTGGACGATGCGGCCTGTGCCGCCGCGCTCGCGCTGCTGCGCGAGCGCGCACAAGCCGCAGGCGCCACGCTGGTGATCGCCACGCACGACGCGCGCGTGCTGCAGGCCCTGGCGGACGCGCAGGTGCTGGCCATGGAGGCCGACGCATGAACGTGCGCTCGCTTTCCTGGCGCTACCTGTGGTCGCGTCCGCTGGCCTCGGCGCTGAACCTGCTGCTGCTCACGCTGGGTCTGGCGTCCATGGCCTTCGTGCTGATCGCCAAAGACCAGATCGACAACGCCTTCGAGCGCGACCTGGCTGGTATCGACGCGGTGGTGGGCGCCAAGGGCAGCCCGCTGCAGCTCATCCTGGCCG
This sequence comes from Comamonadaceae bacterium, assembly GCA_013823655.1. Classification (GTDB taxonomy): domain Bacteria; phylum Pseudomonadota; class Gammaproteobacteria; order Burkholderiales; family Burkholderiaceae_C; genus Hydrogenophaga. The sequence continues at coordinate 7,624 of PNMN01000103.1, forward strand.
GTGTGTTCCACATGGACGTGCCCCCCGGCAACGTGCCGCTGGCCGAGGTGCAGGCGCTGGCCTCGCACCCCCAGGTGGCGCAGGTGATTCCGCTCAGCCTGGGCGACAACGTGGCGGGTTTTCGCATCGTCGGCACCCACACCGACTACCCGGCGCACCACCGCGCGGCACTGGCGCAGGGCACGCTCTGGACCGAGCCGATGCAGGCGGTGCTGGGTGCCCAGGTGGCACGCGCCACCGGCCTGCAGCTGGGCCAGGCCTTCACCGGCTCCCACGGTCTGGGCGCTGGTGGCCACGAGCACGCCGACATGCCCTACACCGTGGTGGGCGTGCTCGCGCCCTGCGCCTGCGTGCTGGACCGGCTGGTGCTCACCGACACGGCATCGGTGTGGCAGGTGCACGAGGGGCTGGCGCCCGGCGAGTTCGAGAGCCTGTCACCCGAAGACCGCGAAGCCATCGAAGCCGAGCGCGAGGTGACGCTGGCGCTGGTGCGCTACAACACGCCCATGGCGGCCATCGGCTTCCCGCGCTTCGTCAACGCCACCACCAGGATGCAGGCCGCCGCCCCGGCGATGGAGATCACCCGCCTGCTGTCCATGGTGGGTGTCGGCACCCGGGTGCTGCACGGCATGGGCGCGGTGCTGTTGCTGGTGGCGGCGCTGTCGGTGTTCATCGCCCTGTGGAGCGCGGTGCGCGAGCGCCGGGCCGACATCGCCATGCTGCGCATGCTGGGCGCGCCGCCCGCAAAGGTGGGCGCGCTGCTGCTGTGCGAAGCGCTGTGGCTGGCCCTGCTGGCCAGCGTGCTGGGCCTGCTGGTCGCGCAGGGCCTGAGCGCCTTGCTGGGCTGGTGGTGGATGGCCGAGCAGGGCCTGGCCATCGCTGGCTGGCACTGGCCGGCCACGCTGGCGGCGGTGCCGCTGGCGGCGCTGGGGGTGGCGCTGCTGGCGGCCGCGGTGCCGGCCTTCAGCGCCTACCGCGTGGACGTGACGTCCCTTCTTCAATCGAGGTAAACCGCATGAAAAAACACCTGATCGCCCTGACCCTGTCGCTGCTGGCGGCGAGCGCCCTGGCGCAGCACTCCGACAAAGCCATCAAGGAAGACATCGCCCGGCATCGCGCCATGGCCGCAGCCCACGAAGCGGCGGCCAAATGCCTGGAAGCGGGCAAGGGCGAGAAAGTCTGCCACGCGGAACTTCAGGCCGCCTGCAAGGGTCTGGCGATTGGCAAGTACTGCGGCATGCGGCATGTGCATTGAGCCCACCCCCATCGCTTGCTCGCTGCGCGTAGCCGCTCCGCCCCTCAAGGGGCAACGCGAGCGGCCCGGCAAAGCCGGTTCCGCCGCGTTCTTGGTTACTGACACTTCTTTCGCATGAACCACTTTTATCGATCTGTTCTTGTGGTGTTCGGCTGTATCACCGCGCCTGTTTTTGCCCAGGTGCTGAGCTCGCCCCTGGGAACGCCCACCCAGTCCGCACCGGCGGGCGCGCCGTCGGCGCTGCCGCACGGGCAGGGCGCAGGGGTGCACAGCCCGCTGAGTCCGTTCGCGCCGCTCAAGCCGCGTTCGGACGTGGTGGCCTGGTCGGTGCTGACCGATGTGAGGACGGAGGTCCGGAACAGGCGCATCGTGCCGGTGTACACCGACGCGGTGCAGGCGCTGGACCAGAAGAAGGTGCGCCTGCAGGGCTTCATGATGCCGCTGGGACCGGGCGAGCAGCAGCGGCACTTTCTGCTGGCTTCGGTGCCGCTCACCTGCTCGTTCTGCACGCCCGGCGGTCCCGAGAGCATGGTGGAGGTGCGCACCCGGCAGCCGGTGAAGTACAGCCTGCAGGCCGTCGTTGTCGAGGGCAGGTTCCACGTGCTGCAGAACGATCCCTACGGCCTGTACTACCGCTTCACCGAGGCGGTGGGCGTGAAATGAACCTCTGCCGCAGAGGGCCGTGACAGGGCCGTGACAGTCTGCGGTGCGCGCCCGCCGCTACCATCGACCCGGTGAACCTTGCCAGCCACCCCGTCGTCGCTTCCCTCACCCCGGTCTTTTTGCTCATCGCTGCGGGCTACCTGGCCGGGCGTCGCGATTGGATCCGCGAATCTGCGGTGCGCGATCTCTCCAACCTCGTCTTCCTGCTGCTGATCCCGGCGCTGCTGTTCCGCACCATGAGCGCTGTGCACGTGGAAACGCTCGACCTGCGTCCGCTCGCCGCTTATTTCCCGGCCGCGCTGCTGCTGTTGCTCGGGTCGATCGCCTGGCGCGGCTTCAACCGGGCGAGCGTGGTGATGGCGCTGGGCGGCGTGTTCTCCAACATGGTGATGATCGGCATCACCCTGGTGGAACTGGCCTACGGCAAGGCGGCGCTGGTCACGCTGCTGACCCTGGTGTCGGTGCACGCGCTGATCTTGCTGACGCTGGGCTCGGTGGTGCTGGAACTGGTGGTGGCCCGCGAAGCCCGCGAAGGCGGCGGGCGTGCGCCGCACGTGCTGGCGACCGCCTGGTCGGCCTTCAAGGGTGCGCTGATCCACCCGATCCCGCTGCCCATCATCGCCGGACTTCTGTTTGCACAGACCGGCTTGACGATGCCCGCTGTGGTGGACAAACCGCTGCAACTGCTCGGCAGCGCCTTCGGACCGATCGCGCTGGTGCTGGTGGGCGTGACGCTGGCGCGCACGCCGATGAGCGGGCACCTGCGGCAGGCACTGTGGATCGCAGCGTCGAAAAACCTGTTGCTGCCGTTGTTGGTGGGTCTGGCTGCCTGGGCCTTGGGCATCACAGGTCTGCCGCTGACGGTGATGGTGGTGGCCGCCGCCCTGCCCATGGGCGCCAACGTGTTCCTTTTTTCGCAGCGCTACGAAGTGGCGCAGGAACTCACCACCGCAGCCATGGGCTTGTCCA
>PNMN01000104.1 GCA_013823655.1 Comamonadaceae bacterium
TCATTACCCTTGATGTTGAACACCACTCGGCGGTTCTTCAGCACGCTGGCACTGCGGTACTGGGCCTTGATGTCGGCCGGTTGCATCCAATTGGCTTTCGAGACTTCTTCGTACCAGGCTTTCAGTGGCTGCTCGGCATCCGGGAAGCGCTCCCAGAAAGCCTTCAAGGTGGAAACAGCGATGACGCGCATGACCGCGAGTCCAGTCCCAAATTGGGACCGTTGCAATCCGCAATCCGCCATGCGGGACTGACGAATTGCAGTGTTCAATGGGCCTGGTCCCAGTTCGGCCCCACGCCCACCTCGGCCAGCAGCGGCACCTTGAGCTGGGCCACTTGGGCCATGAGGCGCGGCACTTCGGTGCGCACCCAGTCCACCTCAACCTCGGGCACTTCGAACACCAGCTCGTCGTGCACCTGCATGATCATCTTGGTGCCCTTGCCCTGTTCGTCCAGCGCTTTTTGCACCGCGACCATGGCGAGTTTGATGAGGTCGGCCGCCGTGCCTTGCATGGGCGCGTTGATGGCCTGGCGCTCCAGCCCGGCCAGGCGGGCGCCTTTTTCGTTCTGGATGCCGGGCAGCACCAGGCGGCGGCCAAACACGGTTTCCACATAGCCCTGCGCCTTGGCCAGCGCCCGGGTGTCGTCCATGTACTGCTTGACGCCAGCGAAGCGGGCGAAGTAGCGGTCGATGTAGGTCTTGGCGGCGGTGTTCTCGATGCCGAGCGACTTGGCCAGGCCGAAGGTGCCCATGCCGTAGATGAGGCCGAAGTTGATGGTTTTGGCGTAGCGGCGCTGCTCGTTGCTCACTTCGGCCGGCGCGATGCCGAACACCTCGGCGGCGGTGGCGCGGTGCACGTCCTGCCCTTCGTGGAAGGCTTTGAGCAGGGCCGCGTCGCCGCTCAGGTGGGCCATGATGCGCAGCTCGATCTGCGAGTAGTCGGCACTGGCGATGACGCTGCCGACCGGCGCCACGAAGGCTTCGCGCACCTTGCGGCCTTCGGCGGTGCGGATCGGGATGTTCTGCAGGTTGGGGTCGTTGCTGGAGAGGCGTCCGGTCACGGCCACGGCCTGCGCGTAGTGGGTGTGCACGCGGCCGGTGCGCGGCAGGGCCAGCTGGGCCAGCTTGTCGGTGTAGGTGCCTTTGAGCTTGGCCAGGCTGCGGTGCTCCAGGAGCTTGGCGGGCAGGGGGTAGTCTTCGGCCAGTTTTTCCAGCACTTCCTCGTCGGTGCTGCGGGCGCCGGTGGCGGTTTTTTTGATGACGGGCAGGCCCAGTTTGTCGAAGAAGATTTCGCCCAGCTGTTTCGGGCTGCTGAGGTTGAAGGGCTGGCCCGCGATCTCGTAGGCTTCCTGCTCCAGCGCGTGGATGCGCTGGCCGAGTTCGTGGCTCTGCCGGGCCAGCGTGGGGGCGTCGATCAGCACGCCGTTGCGTTCGATGCGGTAGAGCGCTTCGCTGCTGGCGATTTCGAGTTCGTAGATGAACCGGAGCTTGGCGTCGGCTGCGAGCTGGGGCCACAGCACGCGGTGCACGTCCAGCGTCTGGTCGCTGTCTTCGCACGAGTATTCGGCGGCTTTTTCAACCGCCACTTGCGCAAACGGAATCTGGTGCGCGCCTTTGCCGCAGAGGTCTTCGTAGCCGATGCCGCTGCGGCCCAGGTGGCGCTCGGCGAGGCTGGCCAGGCCGTGCGGTTTGTGCACTTCCAGCACGTAGCTCTGCAGCATGGTGTCGTGCACGTAGCCCCGCACCTCGATGCCGTGGTTGGCGAACACGTGGCGGTCGTACTTGATGTGCTGACCGAGCTTGTGCTGCGCCGGGTTTTCCAGCCAGGGCTTGAGCCGGGCCAGCACCTCGTCCAGCGGCAGTTGCTCGGGCGCGTCGGGCCCGGCGTGCGCGAGCGCGATGTAGGCCGCTTCGCCGGGCTGCACGCTGAAGCTGATGCCAACGATCTGCGCCAGCATTTCGTCGAGCGAGGTGGTTTCGGTGTCGATGGCGGTGAGTTCGGCCGCCTCGATCTTCGCCAGCCAGCGGTCGAAGGCGGCCCAGGTGAGGATGGTGTCGTAGGCCAGCTTGCTGGCGCGCGGCGGTGCGCTGGCGGTTGCGGGTTCGGCTTCGCTGAAGAGGTCGTTGGTGGGCTCGCCCCTCACCCCCGCCCTCTCCCCAGAGGGGCGAGGGAGTGAAGACGGGGACTCGCCACCCAGCGCTTTGGCCAGCCCTTTGAAGCCGTAGGTCTCGTAAAACGCCTTGAGTGGTTCGGTCTGCGGCACGCCCATGCGCACGGCGTCCAGCGCGGGCAGGCCGGGCACCCAGCCGTCCAGGTCGCAATCGGTCTTGATGCTCAGCAGCTGGCGCCCGGTGGGCAGCCAGGCCAGCGCTTGGCGCAGGTTCTCGCCCACGGCGCCCTTGATCTGATCGGCGTTGGCGATCAGCGCGTCCACCGAGCCGTGCTCCTGCAGCAGTTTCACAGCGGTTTTGGGGCCGACCTTGTGCACGCCGGGCACGTTGTCCACCGGGTCGCCCACCAGCATCTGGTAGTCCAGCATGAGCCGCGCGGGCACGCCGAATTCGGCCTCCACCCCGGCCAGGTCGCGCACCTTGCCGCTCATGGTGTCGATGATGGTGATGCGCTCGTTGACCAGCTGGGCCAGGTCTTTGTCGCCGCTGGAGATGATGACCTCCATGCCCTGCTGCGCGGCCGCCACGGCCAGGGTGCCGATCACGTCGTCGGCCTCCACGCCGGGCACGTCGAGCACCGGCCAGCCCATCAGCCGCACCACTTCGTGGATCGGGGCGATCTGGCTGCGCAGCTCGTCGGGCATCGGGCTGCGCTGGGCCTTGTAGTCGGGGTACAGCGCGTCGCGGAAGGTTGGGCCCTTGGCGTCGAACACGCAGGCGGCGTAGGCGGCGGGGTGGTCCTTCAGCAGCTTCTGCAGCATGTTGATCAGGATGCGGATGGCGCCGGTCTTCTGCACCGTGCCGTCGGGCAGGGTGGTGCTCATGGCGTCACCGCCGGCGAAGAAGGCGCGGTAGAGGTAGCTGGAGCCGTCCACCAGCAGCAGGGTGGGCGTGGGGTTGGGCGTGGTGGGGTCGGACATGGCGCCATTGTCGGGGAATCCATCCGGGCGGCCCTGCACGGCGCGGGGCGGCAGCGCCTGCCTACAATCGGGCATGCTTGTTTCACGCCATTCCCTCCTGGCACTGGCCGCGCTGCTCCTGGGCGCGGCCTGGGCGCCACCGACCCGGGCACAGACGAACCCGGCTGCGCCGCCCGCCACCTCGGCGCCTGCGGCGCAGCCGGGTGACCAGCGCATCGAACGCATCCGGCACGAAGACGCCCTGACCCGGGTGGACGAGCTGCGGGTCGGCGGCCTGACGCGCAGCATCACCGTGATGCCCAAAAACGGCGCGCCGACCTACCAAATCGCACCCACCCCGGGTGGCGAGAATCCGGCCGATGCGCGCAACGGCAGCGCTGGCAAGAGCCGCTGGCAACTCCTGAATTTCTGACCCGGATCCCGCACCTTCATGGCCGTCTACACCGAAGTCCCCTTTGCCGAAGCCGCTGCGCTCATCGAGCGCCTGAACCTGGGGACGCTGACCGGGCTGCGCGGCATCCAGGGCGGGATTGAAAACACCAACTACTTCGTCACCTGCGAGCAGGACGGCGCCACGCACGAGCACGTGCTCACGGTGTTCGAACGGCTGGGTTTTGACCAGCTGCCTTACTACCTGCAGCTCATGAAGCACCTGGCGGGCAAGGGCATCCCGGTGCCAGGGCCGGTGGCCGACGCGCAGGGCGCGATCCTGCACACGCTGCAGGGCAAGCCCGCTGCCGTGGTGGACAAACTGCGCGGCAAAAGCGAGCTGGCCCCCAGCGAACACCACTGCCAGGCTGTGGGCGACATGCTCGCGCGCATGCACCTGGCCGGGCGCGATTTCCCCATGAGCCAGCCCAACCTGCGTGGCCTGCCCTGGTGGAACCAGACCGTGCCGGTGGTGCTGCCGCACCTGAGCGAGCGCCAGGCAGCGCTGATCCGCACCGAGCTGGCGTTCCAGAACCATGTGGCGGCCAGCCCTGCGCACGCTGCCTTGCCGCGCGGCCCGGTGCATGCCGACCTGTTCCGCGACAACGCGATGTTCGAAAACGGTGCACTCACCGGGTTTTTCGATTTCTATTTCGCGGGCGACGACAGCTTCCTGTTCGACCTGGCGGTGTGCCTGAACGACTGGTGCATCCGCCACGCGACCGACGAGACCGACGGCCAGCACGACGACGCCCGCGCCCAGGCCATGCTGGCGGCCTACCAGGCGGTGCGGCCACTGAGCGCGGCCGAGCGCCACCTGCTGCCAGCCATGCTGCGCGCCGGTGCGCTGCGTTTCTGGCTGTCGCGCCTGTGGGACTGGCACCTGCCGCGCGACGCCGCCATGCTGCAAGCGCACGACCCGACGCATTTCGAGCGCGTGCTGCGCCAGCGCGTGACACACACGCGCGCGCTGGCCCAGAGCCTGCTCGAAGAATCCGACGCCACCGCATGAAACTGAACATCGTTCCCGCCCGCACCGGCCTGACCTGGGTGCAACTGGGCATCAAAACTTTCTTGCGCCAGCCGCTGGCCATGGCCGGCCAGTTTTTCATGTTCATGGCGGTGGTGTCGCTGCTGTCGGTGGTGCCCTTGCTGGGCACGGCCATCGCGCTGGCGCTGGTGCCTGCGGCCACGCTGGGCCTGATGGCCGCCAGCCGCGAGGCGCACGCCGGGCGCTTTCCGATGCCGGTGACGCTGATCAGCGCGTTCCGGGCCGGGCCCGAGCGCATGCGCGCCATGCTCATGCTGGGTGCGGCCTACGCCGGTGCGCTGCTGCTGGTGGTGTTGCTCGGCTCGCTGCTCGGTGCCGGTGGCCCGCCGCCCGCTTCGCAAGCCGACCAAATGACGCCCGAGGCCCTGCGTGCCGCCTTCGACGTCAGCAGCCTGTGGCCGATCCTGCTGCTGTACCTGCCGGTGCTCGCGGCCTTCTGGCACGCGCCCGCCCTGCTGCACTGGCACGGCGTGAGCCCGGTCAAGAGCCTGTTTTTCAGCCTCATGGCGTGCTGGGCCAACAAGGGCGCCATGCTGGTCTTCATGGCCGCCTGGCTGGTCGTGATCCTGCTCGCCGGGCTGGTCATCAGCCTGATCGGCGGCCTGCTCGGCGGCGCCGCCGCGCTGCAGGTGATCATGTACCCGCTGGTGCTGCTGCTCGCGGCCATGTTCCACACCTCGCTCTATTTCACCTTCCGCGACAGCTTCGACAACGCAGAACCCGCCCAGACCACCCCGGGCGAACAGGCATGACCCCGCACACCCTGCAAGGTCGCAGCGAAAACGAACTGATGTGGTTCCAGCGCCGCGAGGCCATGACCGCCGCCGGCGCCTGGCTCGCGTTCGGTGGCCTGAGCGCGGCCCAGGCGCAGCAGCGCAGCAACGTGGTGGAGTTCGTGGGCGACATCCTGCTCAACGGGCGGCGCATGCTGGCGCAGCAGAGCGTGCAGACGGGCGACGAGATCCAGACCGGGCCGGGCTCGCGCCTGCTGTTCGTGATCGGCGACGCCGCCTTCCATGTGCGGCAGAACTCGCGCCTGCGGGTCGAGCGCGGCGCCTCCCTGAACGCCGTGAGCCTGCTGCGCCTGCTCACCGGCGCGGTGGTCAGCGTGTTCGGCCGCAGCGGCAACCGGAGCATCGTCACGCCCACGCTCACCGCCGGCATCCGCGGCACCGGCGTGTACACCGAGATCATGGACGACCAGGGTGGTCGCACCTATTTCTGCAATTGCTACGGCACGGTGGAGGTGGTGCGGGGCCATGACCGCGTGTTGTCGCAGTCCAGCTACCACCAGAGCTTCTGGGGCGAACCGGTCGAACGCAACGGCCGCTTGATCCGCCCGGCCAACGCCATCAACCACAGCGACGAGGAGCTGGAATTCCTCGCCCGCCTGATCGGCCAGCGCACCGCCTGGCAGATCGCGGGCAAGAAGGGCGTGAAGGACGGCAAGGGCTTGATGGAAGAAAAACCCGGGCAGATGCACCCGGCCATGACGATGCCGCTGCGCTGAGAAGGCGAGCGCCAGCCCCGTCGGGCCAACACCAACGACAAAGCCCCGGGGCCGCATGGCGCCCGGGGCTTTGTCTTCTTCCAGGTCCGGTGCGGCGGTTTACCCTGGTGCTTACCCTGGTGTTACAGGCCGATCACGCCGCCGTCGTCGCGCGTGATCACGATGGTGGCTGAGCGCGGGCGGCCCACCACGCCGTAACCGGCGTTGCCCGGCCACTCGCTTTCGAAGCTGAAGCCAGTGCCCCTGCCCAGTGCCGGGGTGTTCTCGCCCGGGTGCTGGATGTTCACGAACAGGGCCTTGCCATCGGCCGACTCGGTCAGACCCGTGACTTCAGACCCCTTGGGCGCCACCAGGAAGCGGCGCAGCCTGGCCTCGCCCAGGGCGGCCCCGATGAAGGTCGTCTGGGTGCCGATGACGCCGTTCAGGCTGTTGCTGACGGTGATTTCCTGACCGTCACCGACCCGGCCGGGGATGGCGGCCAGCAACATGCAGTTGCTCACGTCGGTGTAGGCGCCGTCGTCGGTCTGGATCCAGCAGATGCCGGTGGTCTTGCTGAACCACAGGCCATCGGGTGATGAGAAATCGTTCTGGTCGGTCAGGCCCGAGAGGTTGATGTTCAGCGCGGCATCGGCCTCGGAACCGAACAGGAACACATCCCACTGGAAACTGGTGGCGCGGGCGTCGTCGCGGCCTTCTTCGCGGAATCGGATGATGTGGCCATTCGGGTTGCCACTGCCGCCGCGACCGTCGGCGTCCCTGTATGCGCGCGGGTTGGCGCCGTCGGCGGTGTCGACGTTGCGCAGGGCGCTGCTGTTGTTGGTGAGGGTGAAGTAGACCTCGCCGTTGCGCGGATTCACGGCGCCCCATTCCGGGCGGTCCATCCTGGTGGCACCCACGGCCGTGGCGGCATGGCGGGCGTTGACCAGCACATCGGCCTGGTTGGCAAAGGCGTAGGTGGCGTAGCCAGCGATCAGCGGGTTCTCGATGGTCAACTCGATCCACTGGCCGGTGCCGTCGTCATTGAACTTGGCCACGTACAGGGCACCCTCGTTGAGGTACTTGTCGCCAACGGCGATGCCACGGCCTTCGTCGGCAGGGTTCCAGCGTGCCTGGCTCACGAACTTGTAGATGTACTCGTTGCGCGAGTCGCAGCCCATGTACACGGCCAGCGGACGCCCCGGCTTGGGGATGCCGAACACAGCGGCTTCGTGCGCAAATCGGCCCAGTGCCACACGCTTGACGGGTGTGGTGTTGCGCAGGGGATCGATTTCGACCACATAGCCGAAGGTGTTCGGCTCGTTGCGGTAGTCGTCGGCCGCAGTGGCGCCCGTGGCCGCGATGTTCCAGCGGTCAAAACGCGACTGGTCGGCCGGATCGGCTGCGGTCACGGTATGCCAGCCCTGCGAAATGCCGGCCGTGGCGGTGGCAGACAGCGGGGCACGGGCCACGCCGTATCGCGCACGGGAAGCCACCGTCTTGGCGTCTACCGGTTTCGACCCAGCGGGCATGTTGAAGTAGAAAGCCCAATTCTCTTCACAGGCCAGATACGTGCCCCAAGGGGTCTTGCCATGACCACAATTGTTCAGGGTGCCGCGCGAGGTGGCGCCCGTGGGGTCAAACTGGGTCACCATGAACTGCCGGATATCGGCCAGGTGCTTGGCCGGGCCACCGATGCGCATCAGCGACTGCCCGGTGACGCGGCGGTTGTAGACCGAGTTGATCTTGTAGGCCCAGCCGGCAGGAGCGCGGCGCTTTCCCAGCAGGAAGGAACGGCGCTCGTCGCGCTCATGGGCGTCGTCCTTGCCATTGCGAACGCGGGCCAGTTCGACGATCGAGACGCCGTGGTGGTTGATTTCCTTGAGCGCTTCCATTTCAGGACGCGTTCCAAGATCCCAGTCGCCAAACTGCGTGAACTTTTTGCCCGAAACGCCGTTGGATGTCTGGCCGTTGGGGTGAAAGAAATGAGCGTCGGCAGAGCTTTCGTGGTTGACGACCAGCACCGCTTGATCGGTTTCGTGATCGGTGAAACGACCGAAGCGGTTGATGTAGAAAATGTCCATGCCATCGTGGTGGTCGCCCACGCGCTGGCTCCAGTCATCGGTCTCGGCACCGGTGTTGGAGTACTCGGGGATGGCAGGTGTCAGTCGATCCCCGGTGGCATGCAGCACCGTGAAGCTGTAGCCCTCGGGCAGCAACACCTCGTCGGTCAGGCTCTTGTCAACCGCCTCAAAGCCCAGTCGGGAGCCTCGCGGCCTGTCGCCACCGTCGTCGGCTTGGGCGACGCCCATCATCGGCAGACTGCCCAGTGCAGCCAGCCCCACGCCGCCTCGGATGACGTTGCGGCGGTTCATCGGGTTGTCCAGACTGCGCTCGAGCACTTCGCGGAAGTGCTCATGATCGGAGTCGTTGTTCATCTCATCGGTGCGATCGGACATGGTGTGTTCCTTTGTCGTGGGGGGAGAAATCTCACACAGTCTTCAAAGCGTCCATGTCAAAGCCGTGAAAAGAATGGGCACCCGGTTCTTTCGGACCATGTCGAAGTGGCACATGTTTCAGGAAGGGGTTTCAAAGCGCGGGTCTCCGCTCGGTTTTCACGTGAATGTCACACGCCGTGCCTATGGTTGCGGCTGCCCCATTCCACTCGAACAGGAACCCCCTCGATGTCGAACATGCCTTCCAACCTGATCATTGACAACGGCGACGGCGACGAGCCGATGTCCAACCACAGCAACAACCGCCACTTCAACGACGTGCTGCAAGCCAACCTGAGCCGCCGCTCGGCGCTCAAGGGCGGCCTGGGCGCCTCCATCACCGCCCTGTTTGGCGGCGTCGGCCTGGCGGGCTGCGCGACCACAGCGGGCACCGCCGGTGGCAAGCTCGTGGGTTTCGATGCCGTCCCGATCAGCAGCGCAGACACCGTGGTGGTGCCCAAGGGCTACAAGGTTCAGAACTTCATTCCCTGGGGCACGCCCATCACCGGCAACATGCCGGCCTTTGATCCACTGAAGAACACCGGTGCCGACCAGGCCAACCAGCTGGGCAGCCACCACGACGGCATGCACTTCTTCCCCATCGAGGGCAAGGACCCGTACAGCGGCAGCTCCACCGAAGGCCTGCTGGTGCTCAACCACGAATACGTGGAGCCGCGCTACATGCACGCCAGCGCCGTGGGCCAGAAACTGAGCCGCGATGCGGTGCCTGCGCTGGTCAACGGCAAGCGCCCGGCCGATGAGTGCCGCAAGGAAATCCACGGCCACGGTGTGTCTGTGGTGCACATCAAGAAAGGTGGCCACGGCCAGTGGGAAGTGGTGAGCAGCCAGTTCAACCGCCGCATCACCGGCGCCACGCCGATGGTCATCAACGGCCCGGTGCGCGGCACCGACTTCGTCAAGACCAAACACAGCCCGGACGGCACCCGCACCCGCGGCACGCTCAACAACTGTGCCCACGGTGTCACGCCCTGGAACACCTACATGATGGCCGAGGAGAACTGGGCCGGCTACTTCATCAACAAGGTGAGCGAGAGTGGCCGCACCCGCGAGCAGTCGCGCTATGGCGTCAACAGCAACGACAGCAAGCCCGCTGCCTCGCGCTATGGCTGGGAACTGGCCGACAGCGGTGCCGACGAGTTCGCCCGCTTCGACGTGAGTGCCAGGGGCGCCGACGCCACGCAGGACTACCGCAACGAAGCCAACGGCTTTGGCTGGATGGTGGAACTCGATCCGTTCAACCCTGACAGCACGCCGGTCAAGCGCACCGCGCTGGGCCGCTTCGCGCACGAAGGCGTGGTGTTCCAGCCGGGTGTGGAAGGCAAGCCGGTGGTGTGCTACTCGGGTGACGATGCGACCAACGAGTACATCTACAAATTCGTCTCCAAAGGCGTGTATCAGAAGGCCAGAGGCGTGGCCAACGGCGCCCTGCTCGACGAAGGCACCCTGTACGTGGCCAGGTTCAACGACGACGGCAAGGGCGTCTGGCTGCCGCTGGTGTTTGGCCAGGGCCCGCTGACCCCGTTTCGCTTCAACAACCAGGCCGACGTGCTGGTCAACACCCGTCTGGCGGCCGACACCGTCGGCGCCACCAGGATGGACCGCCCGGAGTGGGGCGCCATCGACCCCAAAAACGGACAGGTGTATTTCACGCTCACCAACAACAGCGGCCGCACCGTCACCGACAAGGCCAACCCGCGCGAGAAGAGCCGCTGGGGCCACATCATCCGCTGGACCGAAGCCGGCAACGATCCCGCCGCCACCCAGTTCAACTGGGACATCTTCCTGCTGGCCGGCCCGGAGAACGACTCGCAGTTCGCCGGCAAGCCGCTGAACAAGGACCAGATCTTCAACAGCCCGGACGGCCTGTGGTTCGACAAGGACGGGCGCCTGTGGATCCAGTCCGACATCAGCGAGAGCTCGATGAACC